>JBFGEI010000008.1:0-28437 GCA_041580155.1 Limimaricola sp. | reverse complement strand
GCGGTGGCGATGATGGTCAGCGACCCGCCCTCTTCGATGTTCCGCGCCGCACCGAAAAACCGCTTCGGCCGCTGCAGCGCATTGGCGTCGACGCCACCGGTCAGCACCTTGCCCGACGACGGCACCGGCGTGTTGAAGGCGCGGCCGAGACGGGTGATCGAGTCCAGCAGGATCACCACGTCGCGCTTGTGTTCGACCAGCCGCTTGGCCTTCTCGATGACCATTTCTGCCACCGCGACGTGGCGGGTGGCGGGCTCGTCGAAGGTCGAAGACACCACCTCGCCCTTCACCGAACGCTGCATGTCGGTGACTTCCTCGGGCCGCTCGTCGATCAGCAGCACGATCAGGTAGCACTCGGGGTGGTTCTGCGCGATCGAATGCGCGATGTTCTGCAACAGCACCGTCTTGCCGGTGCGCGGCGGCGCCACGATCAGCCCGCGCTGGCCCTTGCCGATCGGCGATACCAGATCGATGATCCGGGCCGAGCGGTCCTTGGTGTTGGCCTCTTCCTCGACTTCCATCTTCAGCCGCTCGTCGGGATAGAGCGGCGTCAGGTTCTCGAACGCGACCTTGTGGCGCGCCCGCTCGGGATCTTCGAAGTTGATCCGCTCGACGCTGCGCAGCGCGAAATACCGCTCGTTGTCGCCCGGCTCGGCGATCACGCCCTCGACGGTGTCGCCGGTGCTCAGGCTGTGCAACCGGATCATGTCGGGCGAGACGTAGATGTCGTCGGGGCCCGGCAGGTAGTTGGCCTCGGGGCTGCGCAGGAAGCCGAAGCCGTCCTGCAGCACTTCGAGCACACCGTCGCCGCCGATCACCCAATCCTCTTCGGCGCGTTCCTTGAGGATGGCGAACATCATGTCGCCCTTGCGCATCGTCGAGGCGTTCTCGATCTCGAGTTCTTCGGCCAGCGACAGAAGATCCTTGGGGCTCTGCGCCTTGAGGTCGGCGAGATTCAGGCGGTCCTGGGACATGCAAACGATCCTGCGGCGACCCGCGGGCCGCTCTTGTCAGTCGTGAAATGGAATCACTCTACCCGGACGGGCAGGCGCGGCAGACATAAGGCGCGGGGCGGCGTCCGTCAACGCCGCTCAGAACGGCCGGACCACCACCGCGACCACGATCACCAGCAGAAGCAGCGTCGGGATTTCATTGGCGATGCGATAATTCCGGCCGCTCAGCCGGTTCTCCCCCGCCGCGAAGCCCTTCTGGCGCTTCGACAGCCAGCCCTGCATGCCGGTCATCGCGATCACCGCCGCCGCCTTGAACCAGGGCCAGCCCTGGCTCCAGTCGATCACCCCGGGCATCGAGACCAGCAGGAGGCCGAACACCCAGGTCGCGATCATCGCGGGGCTCATGATCAGCTTCAGCAGCTTGCGTTCCATGATCTGGAACGTCGCATCGAGCTCGGATCCAGGCTCGGCCCGCTCTGCGTGATAGACGAACAGCCGGGGCAGATAGAACATGCCGGCCATCCAGGCGATCACCGAGAGGATATGTGCGGCTTTTATCCACGGATACGCGCCGAGCAGGATTTCGGACATGATCTCTCCCTTGAGCACCGGCCCCCTTACTCAATCAAGATAGAAGAAAAGAAAAGATGAGGTTGGTAGTAGGGCACGGGATAACTCGGGACTCCGGCTTCGTCCTCAGAGTCGTCCACAGGCCGGGCATGATATACACAGGCTGTGAGCGACTCATCGAAAACGTCTAAGCCTCTGAATCGGAATAGAAGAAATATACCGCTTGCGGGGACAAACCAAAACGCGCCGATCTTGACTCGGAGATTCCGCAGATTCCATCCACAGGTGGAGTCTTGTCCTTACCCTCTGTGGAGAACTCGCTGAGTCGCAGGACCGACTCACCCGACTTGTCCCCCGTGGAGCCAGCGGGCAGAACCATCCACTGAGTCCTCCCCACGGATTCGGCCCGATTCCTCCTAAGATTCGTCCACAGGCGGCAAAATCATGCATGATCAGATCATTCTCGCCTCCGGCTCGGAAATCCGCGCCGCCTTGCTGCGCAACGCGGCAATCGGTTTCACTGTGGACAAACCGCGGGTAGACGAGGCGGCGATGAAGGCGGCGCTCGAGGCCGAGGGCGCCCGGCCGCGCGACATCGCCGACAAGCTGGCGGAGATGAAATCGCTGAAGGTCTCGTCCCGGCACCCGGAGGCGCTGGTGATAGGTTGCGACCAGGTTCTCGATCTCGACAACAAGGTGCTGTCGAAGCCCGAGACCCCGGACGAAGCGCTGGCGCAGCTGAAATCGCTGCGCGGTCGCAGCCACATGCTGCTGTCGGCCGCCGTGGTGCACCAGGGCGGCAAGCCGCTGTGGCGCAACGTCGGGGTGGTCCGGCTGCAGATGGCCGAGTGTTCCGACGCATATCTGGAGGATTACGTGACGCGCAACTGGGACAGCATCCGCCATTCGGTCGGCTGCTACAAACTCGAGGAGGAGGGCGTGCGCCTGTTCACCCGGATCGAGGGCGATTACTTCAACGTGCTGGGGCTGCCGCTGCTCGAGCTGATCAACTGGCTGACCTTGCGCGGGACCCTGGACCGATGAGCGGGCATCGGGTGCCGCTGGCCGGGGTGATCGGCAATCCGATCGCGCATTCGCGGTCGCCGCGGCTGTTTCGCCACTGGCTGGATCGCTACGGGCTGCGCGGCGGCTACGTTCCTCTGCACGTCGAGCCCGAGGACTTCGCCGAGGTGCTGCGCAGCCTGCCGAAAATGGGCTTCGTCGGCACCAACGTGACGATCCCGCACAAGCGCGCGGCACTTGAAATCGCCGATCACGTCAGCCCGCGCGCCGCGCGGATCGGCGCCGCCAACACGCTGACCTTCCGCGATGGCGAGATCCACGCCGACAACACCGACGGTCACGGCTTCATCTCCAACCTGAGGCAATCGGCGCCGGGCTGGCAGCCCGAAATCGGTCCGGCGGTGGTGCTGGGCGCCGGCGGCGCGGCGCGGGCGGTGCTCGACGCGCTGCTCGAGGCCGGGGTGCCGGAGATCCGTCTTGGCAACCGTACCCGGCAGCGTGCCGAAACCCTGGCCCAGGAATTCGGAAGCCGGATCAAGGTGATAGATTGGGGCGACGCGGGCGACGCCCTCGCCGACGCGGCCTGCGTGGTCAACACCACCTCGCTCGGGATGGAAGGCGCCGCGCCGTTCAACGTCGCGCTGGACCGTCTCGACCCGGCAGCTTTGGTCACCGACATCGTCTACGTGCCGCTGCGCACGCCGCTGCTGATCGCCGCCGAAACCGCCGGCTGCCGCACCGTCGACGGGCTGGGGATGTTGCTGCACCAGGCGGTGCCGGGATTCGAGCGCTGGTTCGGACAACGGCCGCAGGTCGACGATGCGACCCGCGCGGCGGTGCTGGGATGAGCTTTCGGCTTGGCCTGACCGGGTCGATCGGCATGGGGAAGTCGACCACCGCGCAGATGTTCGCCGACGAGGGGCTGCCGGTCTGGGATGCCGACGCCGCGGTGCACCGGCTTTACGGCAAGGGCGGCGCCGCGGTGGCGCCGATCGCCGCCGCGTTCCCGACCGCGGTGATCGATGGCGCGGTGTCGCGCGACGCGTTGAAGCGGATCATCGCCGCGGACCCGGGCGCCCTGCCCCGGCTCGAGGCGATCGTGCACCCGCTGACCACCGCCGATCGTCGCGCCTTTCTGAACGCGCAAACCGCCGACATCGTGGTGTTCGACATCCCGCTGCTGTTCGAAACCGGGCTCGATGCCGAGATGGATGCGACGCTGACCGTCAGCGCCCCGCCGGAGATCCAGTCCGCGAGGGTGCTGGCGCGGCCGGGGATGACGCGGCCGCAGCTCGAGGTCATCCTGGCGCGGCAGATGCCGGATGCGGAAAAGCGCGCCCGCGCCGACCACGTGATCGAAACCCTGACACTGGACGCGGCCCGCGCCGACGTGCGAGACCTGATCGCCCGGATCAGACAGGAGACACGCGATGCGTGAGATCGTTCTCGACACCGAAACCACCGGATTCGAGCCTGCCGAGGGCGACCGCATCGTCGAGATCGGCGCCGTCGAGCTTGAAAACCACATGCCGACCGGGCGCACCTACCACCAGTACATCAATCCGGAACGCTCGATGCCGAAGGGCGCCTTCGAGGTGCACGGGCTGGGCGACGACTTCCTGCGCGACAAGCCGAAGTTCGCCGCGATCGCGCAGCAGTTTCTCGATTTCATCGGCGACGCGCGGCTGGTGATCCACAACGCCGCCTTCGACATGAAATTCCTCAATGCCGAGCTGGGCTGGGTCAACAAGCCGAAAATCCCGATGGACCGCGCGCTCGACACGCTGGCGATCGCGCGCAAGCGGTTTCCCGGCTCGCCGGCGTCGCTCGACGCGTTGTGCCGCCGCTTCGGCATCGACAACGGCGCACGGACGCTGCACGGCGCGCTGCTCGACAGCGAAATCCTCGCCGAGGTGTATCTCGAGCTGATCGGCGGCCGGCAGCCGGATTTCGCGCTGTCGGTGAACCAGGGTCAGACCGGTGACAGCGGCTCTGCCGAATGGCGGCCGCGGTCGCGGACGACGCCGCTACCGGCGCGGCTGACCGAAGCCGAGGCCGCGGCGCATGCGGAGTTTCGCGAAAAGCTGGGTGACGCCGCCATCTGGCGCAAGTTCGGCTGATCCGCGGGGTCGGGCGCCCGTGTCGGGCGCCCGATCAGATCAAGCGTCGGCCGTCGGGGTCGGCTGGTCCTTCTGGGCCTGCGCGCGACGGGCGATCTCGTTGCGGTACAGCTGCAGGAAATCGATGTTCTCGAGGTTCAGCGGCGGGAAGCCGCCGTCGCGGGTCACGTCGGACACGATCCGGCGCAGGAACGGGAAAGTGATCCGCGGGCATTCGATCAGCAGATAGGGGTGCAGCTGTTCGTCCGGCACGCCGGAAATCTGGAACACGCCCGCATATTCGATCTCGAGCACGAACAGCGGCTCGCCGCCGGTCTTCGACTTCGAGGTGATGTTGAGCTTGGTGATCACCTCGTACTGGCCGTCGGCGCCGCGCTTGCGGGCGTCGAGGTTGACCTGCACCGAGATCTCGGGCTGCAGATCGCCGGACAGGCCCTTCTGCGCCAGCGCGTTCTCGAAGGACAGGTCGCGGATATACTGTGCAACGACGCGTTGGGTGATCTTCGGCTGCGCCGTGGCGGCGTCGTCCTGCGCGTGTCCGTTCGAGGGCGCGGGGGCGTCGGGCGTGTCGGTCATGCTGCAACTCCGGTCATGAAATATCGCGGCAACCTAGCAGCCCGGTTGCAGGGCCTCAATGCTTCGCCCGGCCTGCGACCGGGGTTTTGTTCAACCATTCCGGGACCGCTCAGGGCTTGGTCCAGCCCGAGGGTCGCGACGGGTCGCGGCGCGGCGTCACCTCGTGGAAATCGCCGTCGATCACGGTGTCGCGCGGCCGTTCGGGATGCGGCGGCTGACCCGGCTGCTGGCCCATCGCGAAGCCCTGCATCTTGACCTTCTGGCGCAGCGCCACGAACACCCGGCGCCGCACCGACGGGATCAGCAGCGCAAAGCCGCAGGCGTCGGTGAAGAACCCCGGGGTCAGCAGCAGCGCGCCGGCGAACAGAATCATCGCGCCATCGGCCAGCGGCTGCGACGGATCCTGCAATTCGTTCAGCGATTGCCGTAGCCGGGCCATCGCCTGCGCGCCCTGGCCGCGCACCAGATAGGTGCCGGCGATCGCGGTCACGACGACGATCAGCAGCGTCGGCCAGAGCCCGATCAGCCCGCCGACCTGGATGAACAGCGCGATCTCGATGAGAGGAACCGCGAGAAAGGCAACCAGCAGCCACATTGGGGCGTTCTCCCTTTTTCCAGCCCGCGCACATCCCGGGGCGCGGTGGACTTGAACAGATGCGTGGCTTACATAGGTTCGACATGGGCTGTCTGCCATGCCCGTGCGTGAAAGAGGCCCCGAATGAACTCACCGATCATCCAGCTGCTGGTGCTTGCCGGCATCGCGATCTTCCTGATCCTGCGGTTGCGCGGCGTTCTGGGCACCCGCGAGGGCTTTGAAAAGCCGCAGCTGCCCGCTGCTTCGGAAAAGCGCCGGTCGCGTCCCGAACTCGAGGTGATCGAGGGCGGTCCCGATCGCGACATCACCGATCACGTTCCCGAGGGCAGCGACATGGCGCGCGCCCTGTCGGCGATGAAAGCGGCGGACCCGTCGTTCGGTCTGAACGACTTCCTGCAGGGCGCCCGCGGCGCCTACGAGATGATCCTGATGGATTTCGAGCGTGGCGACCTGAGCAACGTCAAGCCGTTCCTGTCGGAAGAGGTCTACGAGGCCTTCGCCAGCGTCGTCGCCGACCGCGAGCGTCAGGGGCTGAAGATCGAGGCCACCTTCGTCGGCATCAGTGAACTCGTGGTCAAGGGCGCGACATTCGATCGCGCCACCCGCGAGGGCGAGATCGCGGTCCGCTTCGTCGGCGAGATGACCAGCCTCGTGCGCGACGCCAACGGACAGGTCGTCGAGGGCAGCTCCTCCGAGATCAAGCGCCAGCGCGACGTCTGGACCTTCGCACGCACCATGGGCAGCGACGATCCGAACTGGATTCTGGTCGCGACCGGCGAATGACCCGACTGGCGGCCGCGCTTGCCCTGGCGCTGGGACTTCCCGGTCCCGCTGCGGCCGCCCCTACCCTGCTTGGGTTTTCCGAACTCGATGGCTGGGCCGAGGATGACCACGCCGCGGCGCTCGATGTGTTTCTCGAAACCTGCGGCGATCTGCGCGACCGCGACTGGCAGGCGCTGTGCAGCCTCGCGCATGAGGTCGGCGACGCCCGCGCCTTCTTCGAGCTGTTCTTCATGCCGGTGCTGGTCGAGGACGACAGCCCGGCGCTGTTCACCGGCTATTACGAACCCGAGATGCGCGGCTCGGAAGTCCCCGACGGTCGGCTGGTGGCGCCGGTCTACCGGGTGCCCGACGATCTGCCCGAAGAAGGTCCCTGGCTGACCCGCAAGGAGATCGACGAAGGCCCGGCGCTGAAAGGCCGCGGTCTCGAGATCGCCTATGTCGACCCGGTCGACCTGTTCTTCCTGCAGATCCAAGGCTCGGGCCGGGTCCGGCTGCCGCAGGGCAAGGTGATCCGGCTTGGCTACGGCGCGGCGAACCGGCAGCCCTATTCGTCGATCGGCCAGGAACTCGTCGCGCGCGGCGTCTACGAGCCGCACCAGGTCTCGGCGGCGGTGATCCGCAACTGGATCCGCCGCAACCCCGACGAGGGCCGGGCGCTGCTTTGGACCAACCGGTCCTACGTGTTCTTCCGCGAGGTGAACGAGGTCCCGGCCGAGCGCGGACCGCTGGGCGCGATGAACCGGTCGATCACGCCGTTGCGGACCGTCGCGGTCGATCCGGCTTACGTGCCGCTGGGATCGCCGGTCTGGATCGAGAAGACCGGCGAGACGCCGATGAACCGGCTGATGGTGGCGCAGGACACCGGGTCGGCGATCAAGGGCGCGCAGCGGGCCGACATCTTCTTCGGCACCGGGCGCCGCGCCGGATCTCAGGCCGGGCGGATCAAGGACGGCGGCCGGATGGTCGTGCTGGTGCCGATCCAGCGCGCCTGGGACATGCTGCCGCTGACGCTGGCCGACCCCGCCTGATGTCGCGCCGCCCGCGCCATCTGTCGCCCGACGAACGGGCGTTGTGGGACAGTGTCGCGCGCCAGGCCGACCCGCTGCACAAGCCGCGCCCGGCGCTGCCCGACGCCGCGCAAGCCACCCCGGCGCCGCGGAAGACGATCGAACCGCAGATGTCCGCGGCCAATCCCCTGCCACGCTTCAACGTTGGCCAGAAGGCCGATCCGCGCCGCGCCAACGACCTGCTGCCGCAGCTGACAGAGCGGCTGCGCGCCGCACCGGTGGCGATGGACGCCAAGGCGCACGGCCGGATGAAGCGCGGCAAGCTCGACCCCGAGGCGCGGCTCGACCTGCACGGGATGACCCTGTCCGAGGCGCATCCCGAACTCATCGCCTTCATCCTGTCGTCCCAGGCGATCGGCCGACGGCTGGTGCTGGTGATCACCGGCAAGGGCAAGGCCCGCGACTACGACGCGCCGATGCCGGTGCGGCGCGGCCAGCTGCGGCACCAGGTGCCGCAATGGCTGTCGCTGCCGCCGCTGGGCCAGGCGGTGCTGCAGATCGCCCCGGCGCATATCCGCCACGGCGGCGAAGGCGCCTACTACATCTACCTGCGCAAGCCGCGCTGAGCCTCAGGCCGTCGCCGGAACCGAGCTGCGCGACACCAGCGGCGCGGCGCGCAGCACCGCCCATCCCGCCAGCGCGCCGGCGGCGCCGAAATAGCCGACGATCGCCAGCATCTGCTGCGGAAAGTCGACACCGCGGTCGATCAGCAACCCGGTCAGGCCCGGCCCGATCGCCGAGCCGAACACCATGATCGCCGCCGCCGAGGACTTGATCGCGCCGATGTGCCTCGTGCCGTAGAACTCGGCCCAGAACGCGCCCGGCAGCGTCGCCTGCATCCCCGTCCCGATCCCCAGGATCGCCATCGCCAGCGCCGCCACGGCGATGCTGTCGGCCTGACCCATCACCGCGAAGCCGACCAGCCACGGCAGCAGGAACAGCGGCATCAGCCGCGCCGTGCCGACCCGGTCCAGCGTCGCGCCGGTGGCGAAGGTGGCGATGATCGTCACCACGGTGAACAGCGGCATCAGCGCCACGAACTCGGCCAGCGCCCAGCCCTTGACCTGGCTCAGGTGCACTTGCTGGAAGAACAGCGCCGTGCCCCAGGCCGGTGGTCCCAGCAGCGCCGGCACCATCGCCCAGAACAGCCAGTGCGACACCGCCTGGTTGCGGGTCCAGTGCCGCCCCGACATGCCGGCAACCTGGCTGGACTCGGCGATCGACTGCGGCGTGCGCTCCTGGCGCAGCAACGCCAGCGCCAGCGGCACCGCCAGCAGCAACAGCCCCGCGGCGCCGACCCAGAGGCTGCGCCAGCCGGCATGGTGCAGCGCCCAGACGAAGCCCAGCGGCAGCACCGCCTGGCCGACCGCCACCCCCATCGAGGCGACCGACAGCGCCCTTCCCCGTGTCGCCACGAACCAGCGCGCCATCGCCACCACCGCGATATGGGTCATCATCCCCTGCCCCGCGAAGCGCAGCACGAAGATCACCAGCGCCAGTCCCCAGCCCCAGCCCGCCGGCACCAGCGCCATGCCGAGACAGCCTATCGCCAGCAGCGCCATCATCGACGGCCCCAGCACCCGGGCGCGAAACCGGTCGGTCAGCCCGCCGGCCCAGATCATCAGCAGCGCCGAAGCGGTGGTCCCGAGCGTGTAGATCGCGCCCCAGCTGCCGTGGCTCAGCCCGAAGTCGGCGCGGATCTGCCCGGCGAAGACCGAGATGAAGAAGGTCTGGCCGAAGGACGAGGCCAGCGTCAGCAGCACGCCGGCCGCAAGAAACGGCGCATTGTCGCGCAGGAATGCCAGGGTGCTCATGTCGGGACGCCTTTCCGGGGCCCTTGATGGCGCGGATCGCGACGCGGCGAAAGGGGGCGCGCCGGGAAACCCAAGCCGGTCGGGCCGCGTTGACAGCCGACACTCAACTGGAGTCCACGGACATGCCCGAACCGCTCGCCGCCCGACCGATCCCCGACCGGGCCGGGATCTGCGTGATCTGCAACGACGGCTCGGGCCGCAACAGCCGCGAGTCCGACGCCATCGACGCCGCAATGGCCGTGCTCGGCCCCGACGCCGAGCTGCGCCGTCTCGACAAGGGTGCCTCGATCACCGAGGCGACCCGAAAGGCGATCGCGGACGGCCACCGCACCATCGTCGCCGCCGGCGGTGACGGCACCATCATGGCGGTGGCCGCCGAGATGAACGGATCGGGCTGCCGACTGGGCGTGCTGCCGCTTGGTACCTTCAACTTCTTCGCCCGCGGCTACGGCATTCCCGAGGACCCGGAGGGCGCGGCCAAGGTGATCGCCACCGGCCGCCCCGAGATGCTGACGCTTGGGTCGGTCAACGGCCGGATCTTTCTCAACAACGCAAGCATCGGGGTCTATCCCGCGATCCTAAAAGAGCGCGAGACGGTCTACGGTCGCTGGGGCCGGCGCCGGATCGCGGCCCATTGGTCGGTGATCAAGACCTTCTGGCGGTTCCGCCGACCGCTCGATTTGACGATCGAGGCCGAGGGCGAGACCCGGCGGCTGCGGACGCCGCTGGTATTCGTCGCCCGCTCGGCGTTCCAGCTCGAGCATTTTGGTCTCGAGGGTGCGGAATGCGTCAGGAACGGCGGGTTCTCGGTGTTCATCTCGCCCGACGAGGGGCGGCTCGGCCTGCTGGCCGACGCGGTGCGGCTGGCGGTCAAGCAGATGCGGCTGGGTGAGGATTTCGAGCTGATCTGCGCGGACAGCATGACGATCAGCACCCGTCGCAAGCGACAGCTGGTCGCCTGCGACGGCGAAAAATTCGCGATGACCGGACCGCTGAAGTTCGAGATGATCCCGAATGCGTTCGAACTGATCGTGCCGCAGCAGACGGAAGACGGTGTCGCGGCATGAGGCGGATACTGCATATCTCGGATCTGCATTTTGGCCGGACCCGGGAAGATCTCCTCGAACCGCTGATCGCGCAGATCAACGATCTGGCCCCCGACATGGTGGCGTTTTCCGGAGATCTGACGCAGCGCGCCCGGGTCGGTCAGTTCGAACAGGCCGCGGCCTTCATCGACCGGCTGACACCACCGGTTCTCAGCGTGCCGGGCAATCACGACACGCCGCTCGACAACCCGTGGCTGCGCTTCGTGAAGCCGTTCGGCCGTTACCGCAGCATCGTGTCGCAGGATCTCGAGCCAAGCTTCGAGGACGACGAGGTGGCGTTGATCGGCGTCAACACGGTGAACCGTTTCGCCTGGCAGTCGGGCAAGATCAGCCGGCGTACCACCCGCAGGGTCTGCAGCGCCTTTCTGGGCGCTCCGGACGGCCGGACCCATGTCGTGATGATGCACCACCCGCTCGAGCACGACATCGGCACCGAGAAGAAGCTGATGCGCGGCGCCCGCGCTGCGGTCGCGTCGCTGGGCCGCTGCGGCGCTGACGTGGTGCTGTCGGGGCATCTGCACAACGCCCAGGTGGCGCCGCTGACCGCGGCGCCGGGGGTGCTGCTGGTGCAGGCCGGCACCGGGCTCTCGACCCGGCTGCGCGAGGACATCAACAGCTTCAACCTGCTGCACATCGGTCCCGGCCGGATCAAGGTCGAACGTTACGGTGCCGAAAGCGCGCCGCGCTTCGAGATCATCGAGACGGCGCGCTTTGCAAAGGCAAAGTCGGTCTGGCGCCAGGTCTAGAGCACGTAGCGGCTCAGATCGGCCGAACGCGACAGCTCGCCCAGATGGGTTTCGACGAAGGCCGCGTCGACCGTCACCGTCTCGCCGCCGCGGTCGGGCGCGGTGAAGGACAGCTCTTCGAACACCCGCTCGAGCACGGTGTAGAGCCGCCGCGCACCGATGTTCTCGACCGACTGGTTCACCTCGGCGGCAATCCGGGCCAGCGCCGAGATGCCGTCGTCGGTGAACGCGACGGTGACCTGTTCGGTCTGCATCAGCGCCGAGTACTGCAGCGTCAGCGCGTTGTCGGTCTCGGTCAGGATCCGGACGAAATCGGCCTCGGTCAGCGGCCGCAGCTCGACCCGGATCGGCAGCCGCCCCTGCAATTCGGGCAGCAGGTCGGACGGCTTGGCGACGTGGAACGCGCCGGACGCGATGAACAGGATGTGGTCGGTGCGGATCGAGCCGTGCTTGGTCGAGACCGTGGTGCCCTCGATCAGCGGCAGCAGGTCGCGCTGCACGCCCTCGCGGCTGACGTCGGCGCCGCGGGCGTCGGCACGGGCGCAGACCTTGTCGATTTCGTCGAGGAACACGATGCCGTTCTGCTCGACGCTCTCGACCGCGGCCTTGGTCACGGTCTCGTCGTCGAGCAGCTTGTCGGCCTCGTCGGCGACGAGCATCTCGTAGCTGTCGGCGACCGTCACCCGCTTCTTGACCTTGCGACCGCCCATCGCCTTGCCGAAGATGTCGCCGAGATTCATCATCCCGCCGGGCTGGCCCGGCATCTCGAAGCCCTGCATCGGGTTCGAGGTGTCGCTGACCTCGATCTCGATCATCGTGTTGTCCAACTCGCCGGACTTCAGCTTGCGGCGGAACATCTCGCGCGTCTGGTCCCGGGCATCGGTGCCGGCGACGGCGCTGATCACCCGGTCCTCGGCGGCTTCACGGGCCCGCGCCTTGACGTCTTCGCGCATCAGCTCGCGGGTCTGGATGATGGCGCTGTCGACCAGGTCGCGGATGATCTGCTCGACGTCGCGCCCGACGTATCCGACCTCGGTGAACTTTGTCGCCTCGACCTTGAGGAACGGCGCCCGGGCCAGCTTGGCCAGCCGGCGCGAGATCTCGGTCTTGCCGACGCCGGTCGGTCCGATCATCAGAATGTTCTTGGGGTAGACCTCGTCGCGCAGGTCGTCACCCAACTGCTTGCGACGCCAACGCGACCGCAGCGCCACCGCGACGGCGCGCTTTGCATCGGCCTGACCGATGATGAAACGATCGAGTTCCGAGACGATCTCGCGCGGAGTAAGGTCGGTCATGAAATATCCTCGTTTGGGTCGTGACGGCCAAAATCCTTCAAAGGATTTTTGAGAAATTTGAGAAAATTTCTCATGCCTCCAGGGTTTCGACCGTGAGCTTTCCGTTGGTGTAGACGCAGATATCCGCGGCGATCGACATCGCCCGGCGGGCGATGGCCTCGGCATCCAGATCGCTGTCCATCAGCGCCCGGCCGGCGGCCAGGGCGTAGTTGCCGCCGGATCCGATCGCGGTCACGTCGTGCTCGGGCTCGAGCACGTCGCCGGCGCCGGTGATCACCAGCAATTCGCTGCCGTCCGAGACGATCAGCATCGCCTCGAGCTTCTGCAGGTACTTGTCGGTGCGCCAGTCCTTGGCCAGCTCGACGCTGGCGCGGGCCAGCTGACCCGGCGTCGCCTCGAGCTTCTTTTCGAGACGCTCGAGCAGGGTGAACGCGTCCGCGGTCGACCCGGCGAACCCGGCGATCACCTCGTGGCCACCCGGCGACAGCCGCCGCACCTTGCGCGCGGTGCCCTTGATCACGGTCTGGCCAAGGCTGACCTGGCCATCGCCGGCGATGACCACCCGGCCGCCCTTGCGGACCCCGATTATCGTGGTGCCGTGCCAACCGGGAAATTCGTCGCTCATGCTGTCTCCTCCCGCCGCGCAACAGGTCCGGCGCAGCGTCTCTTCATGTGTCGTCGATTGACGAGGCTGGCCCCCGTCAAACCTTCGGGCCGATATGGGGTTGGCCGGCAGGGGGCGCAAGATTGCTCTGCATCAGAGACGAAAAAGGCGCCCGAAGGCGCCCTGATCGACTTTTGCGGAGGGATCAGATCGACTCGTCGATCCAGCCCTTCAGCGCCGCTTTCGGCGCCGCGCCGGCGCGGTTCGACACCACCTTGCCGTCCTTGAACAGGAACAGCGCCGGAATCCCGCGCACCCCCATCTGGGCCGGCGAATTCGGGTTCTCGTCGACGTTGACCTTCACGATCTTGATCTTGTCGCCATACTCGGCCGACAGCTCCTCGAGGGCGGGGCCGATCATCTTGCAGGGGCCGCACCATTCGGCCCAGAAGTCCACCACGACGGGGACATCGGCTTCGCGGACTTCGGTGTCGAAGGTCGCGTCGGTGACTGTAACGGTTGCCATCAGGCATCTCCTTGGCATCAAGTTCGGGATCGGAACGTATGGGGGGCACCCCCCAAGGTCAAGGCAAGCCGGCGCGCAGCAACGCCGCCGTGATCAGAGCCTCGGGCAGCGGCATCAGCCGCGCCTCGGCGGTCCAGAGCACCGCGGTCTCGATCCGGCGCTCGGGCCAGAGCTGCGCCAGCATCGCCGCGTAGGCGCCCATCTGCCGCAGTATGCCCTCGGGCACCTCCTCGGCCGAGGCCGGCACCAGCCGATTGGTCTTGAAATCGATCGCCAGCACCCGCTCGTCGTCGATCAGCAAGCGGTCGATCGCGCCGTGCAGCCGGCGGCCACCCAACTGTGGCAGCGCCGCGGTGATGTCGGTCTCGACCAGCGCGTCGGCGCGGAACGCCGGCGCCAGGCCGGGTGCCTCGATCAGCGCCAGTGCGTCCTCGAGCAGCGTCGCGGTGTCGCCAAGCCCCTCGGCCTCCTCGGCCGCGGCAAGCAACCGGCGGCCTTGGACCAGCCGCTGGTCCGGCGGCAGCGCCGGCAGGTGTTCGAGCAGCATGTGAACCAGCGTGCCGCGGGCCAGCGCCGCCGCGAGGTCGGCGCCGGCCGGGTCGCCCGGCAGCGCCGTGGCGCCGCCGCGATCGGAGGGCGACAGCGTTGCCTCGACCGCGGTAGGTGCCACGACGCCGGGGTAGTCGGCGGACACCGGCACCGCGACCTTGCGGTGGCGCGGCTGGAGCAGCTCGCCCACCTGCCAGTCGAGATGGCCGTGCCGCAGCCCGTCGCCGGTCGGCGTGGCGAGGCCCAGCGCCCCGACCCGCTGCATCGCTTCGCCAACCATCGCGTGCCAGCTGTCGCCGGCCACGCCCGTGTCGCCGGCGGCGCAGACGATCAGCCAGCTCTCGGCCCGGGTCATCGCCACGTAAAGCAGCCGCCGGCGCTCGCGCTCCTGGCTGTCGATCAGCGTGTCGCGCAGCGCCAGCATCCGCTCGGGCATCTCGTCCTTCGGCGTCGCCCAGAGCATCCGCTCGTCCTCGGCTAACAGGCGGTTTCGCAGGTCGACGCGGCGCTTGGCGCTGTCCGGCAGGATCACGATCGGCGCCTCGAGACCCTTGGCGCCGTGCACCGACATCACCCGCAGCCGGTCGCCCGCCGCCTCGGCCTGCCGCTTGATCACCAGGTCGTCGGTGTCCATCCATTCGAGGAACCCGGTCAGCCCCGGCACCTCGGTCTTCTCGTAGCCCAGTGCTTGGGTCAGCAGCGCGTCGATCCCGTCCTCGGCCTCGGTTCCAAGCCGCGCCAGCAGCTTGCGCCGGCCGTCGTGCCGGGTCAGCAACCGGTTGATCAGGTCGTAGGGCCGCAGGAAATCGGCCTGGCGCCGCAGGTCATCGAGCACCGCGAGGGTTTCGGGATGCGCCGCGCGGCTGTCGCGCAGCGCCGGCCAGAGCCGTTTGGGCCGGCCCTGCGCCAGGGCGTAGAGCTGCTGCTCGCTCCAGCCCAGCAGCGGCGATCGCAGCGCCGCGGCCAGCGACAGGTCGTCCTCGGGCAGCGCCAGGAACCGCAGCAGCGCCGCGATGTCCTTGACCGCCAGCTCGGCGCCGACCCGCAGCCGGTCGGCGCCGGCGACATTCAGGTCGCGCGTCTTGCAGGCGCGGATGATCTCGGAGAACAGCGTCGACCGGCGCTGCACCAGGATCAGCACGTCGCCTTCGGTGACCGGCCGCCGGTCGTAGCGGCCGGAATTGCCGATCTCGACCGGGATCGTCTCGGTCGCCTTCATCGCCACGATCGCGTCGGCGATGCGTTCGGCCAGCACCACGTCGTGATGGGTTTCGCCGATCCGGTCGACCGGGTCGGTCCAGTCGCGCTCCTCCTCCTCGGTCTCGGCTTTCTCGACCGGCGGCCAGAGATCGACCCGGCCGGGCATTTCGGACTTGAAGGCGCGGTGCGGCACCTCGTGTCCCAGCCCCGCGCGGTGCGGCCCGACGAAGGTCAGGTCGACGACCCGCAGCACCGCCTCGGAGGAGCGGAACGAATATTCGAGATCAAGCCGGTTCAGCCCCTGCCCGACCGCCTGCAGCCGGTCGTCGAAATGCTGCTGCATCCGGTCGAAGCCCTCGGGATCGGCGCCCTGGAACGAATAGATCGACTGCTTCTTGTCGCCGACCACGAAGATCGTCCGGTGCCGATCCGGCTGCGCCCCCTCGCCGGCCGCGAATTCCTGGGCCAGCCGCTCGATCACCGCCCATTGCTGCGGCGAAGTGTCCTGCGCTTCGTCGACCAGGATGTGGTCGATGCCGCCATCCAGCCGGAACAGCACCCATTGCGCCACCGCCGGGTCGGTCAGCAGCTGCCGCGCCTTGCGGATCAGGTCGTCGAAGTCGAGCATGCCGCGGGCCAGCTTGCGCGCCTCGTAGGCCGGCACGAAGATCCGGCCGAAGCGGTGCAGCACCCGGCTGCGTTCCAGCGCGGTCAGCGCCAGACGCAGCGGCCGGCCCTCCTCGACCCGCTGCATCAGATCGTCGAGCCGCTCGATCAGCGCCGGATCGGCTTCGCGCAGCGCCTTGGTCGGGAACTGGCCGATCTTGGCGGCGAAGGGCGCCTTCGCGGTGCCGCCGAACAGGAACAGCGATTCCAGCACCGACACCACCCGGTAGTCCGGCGTGCCCTTGAGATCGAGCGCGTCGATCCGCTCGGCCGCCTTGACGTCGGTCTTGCCGCCCTTGGCACATAGCAGTCGCAGCGCGTCGAGCGTCGCGAGATCGTCGGGATCGAGGCAGGTCTCGTAGAACCTGGCCAGCGTCAGCCCGGGCTGGATGTCGAACCAGGCCGCCAGCGCCGCGTCGTCCTCGGGCCCGAGAAACGCGTCGCGCCGGGCGCTGATCTCGGCCAGCAGCCCGTCGAGATCCTCGGCGCCATGCTGCCGCGCCAAGGCGTCGACCAGACCCTGTTGCGGGCCTTCCGACATCGCGTCGACCACCTCGGCGCGCAGCAGCTGCGCGGTGCGGTCCTCCATCTCGGTGAATTGCGGGCTGACCCCGGCCTCGAGCGGGAACCGCCGCAGCAGACCGGCGCAGAACGAATGGATGGTCTGGATCCGCAGCCCGCCGGGGGTTTCGATGGCGCGGGCGAACAGGGTGCGGGCCGAGCGCAGCGGGATCGCCTGCGGCGTGCCCAGCGCCTCGAGCTCGTCGCGCAGCCGCGCGTCGTCCATCATCGCCCAGGCGCCAAGCCGGCGGAACAGCCGGTTCTGCATCTCGCTCGCCGCGGCCTTGGTGTAGGTCAGGCACAGGATGTTCTGCGGGTCGGTGCCGTCCAGCAGCAGCCGCGCCACGCGGTCGGTCAGCACCCGGGTCTTGCCGGATCCGGCGTTGGCCGAAAGCCAGGTCGAATTGGCCGGATCGGCGGCCTGCACCTGGCGTTCGGTGGCGGCGTCGCGCCGGGTCACGGGGCGGTTCATCCGACATCCTCCGAGGTCACAGGGGTCGACAGGTCCCATTCGCCCCAGCGGGCCAGGTGGTCGAAATCGCCGGCAATTCCGGTTTCCTGCACCGCCATCCGCGACGAATACCCGCGGTCCGGCTCCTGCCAGCGGGCGATCAGCTCGCGCAGCTCGTCCCAGACCTGCGACGGCGGGCTGTCGGACAGCGGCGCCGGCACTTCGCTGCCCTTGCCGCCAAGCCCGATGTAGGTGGCGCCGGCGACGCGCTGGGCGCCGACCCGGCCGAAACCGCCGCGCTCGGCCATCGCCGCCTCGAGCAGCAACTGCTTTTCGAACACCTTCTGCGCTTTCGCGGTCGGCGGCGCACCGGTCTTGTAGTCGTAGATCCGCAGCCCCTCGGGGCCCTCGTCGATCCGGTCGGCCTCGGCGGTCAGGGTGAAGCCCAGATCCTCGATCTCGGCGGCGCCCTTTTCCTCGAACCAGCGCGGTGTGGCGACAGCCTGGCGTGCCGCCTCGGTGGTCAGGAACCAGTCGCTGATCCGGGCGATCCGCGCCATCCAGACCCGGCGGACCGTCGGCCAGGGGCAATGCTCGGCCAGCACCGTTTCGGCGACCGCCAGCAGCCGCGACCGCGCTGCCGGATCCTCGGGACGCAGGCCTTCCTTCAGGAACAGCTCGAACACCTTGTGCAGGATCGTGCCGCGCAGCGGCGCGTCGGGCAGCGGCGTCAGCGGGTCGAGCGCCCGCAGCCGCAGGATCTTGTCGGCGTAGATCGAATAAGGGTCGCGGATCAGCCGGCGGATCGCGGTCACCGACAGCTGCCTCGGGCGATGCGCCAGAGGCGGTCGCGGCGACGGCCGGATCGCCGGCGGCACCCGCGCCTCGGGGGCCGACAGCGTTGCGGCGCGGGCCAACCAGTCGGCGCCGCGCGCCTTCATCGCCGCCAGCGCCTCGGGGCCGTTCTGATCCGGCAGCCCGACCAGCAGGTTGGTCAACCGGTTGATCCAGCGCGACGGCACGGTTTCGGCATCGGCCGACCGGGTGGCGCGGGTGATCCAGACCTCGGCCCCGGCGACCGCCTGCTGGTAGTCATGCGCCGACAGGCCGATCCGGCGTTCCGGCAGCAACAGACCCGCTTCGGCGCGCATCTTGCGGTTCAGCCAGGGGTCGGCGGCCGGCGCTTCCGGCCAGGCGCCTTCGTTCATCCCGCCGAGAATCGTCAGATCGGCGCCCTGCACCCGCGCCTCGAGCGTGCCGCGGATCAGCACGCGCGGGTCGCCGGCGTCGCGGTTGCGCACCTCGACGCCGCGCAGCACGCCTTCGAACAGCGCCCGGTAATCGGCCAGCCCCATGTCGCCGGCGGCGTCGGCGTGTTCGGCCAGATCGTCGCAGATCTCGCGCGCCGCGCGGCCCGCCGCCTCGTCCCACAGCCCGCCGCTGCCACCGGCATCGGGGCCGGCGGCCAGGTGCTCGGCCAGCGCCAGGTGCCCGGCCAGATGCGCCGCCAGCGGACGTTCGACCGCATCGCCGTCGCGATCGAGCGTGGCCGCCAGCCAGTCGGCCCAGGCGATCCGGCCCGGATCATTCGGCCCGGTGTCGGTGGCCCAGCCGCGCAGCAGCGCCGCATCTGGATGCGCCGCGCCGGCGTGGCGCAGCGCCAGTTCAAGCTCGCGGGTGCGCAGCAGGTGCGGACCGCGGTCCGAGCCGGAGTGGCACAGCGGGTGCTTGAGCAGCGACAGCAGCGCCGCCGGCGCCGGTTTCTGGCCCAGCCGTTCGCCGACCTGGCGCAGGAACCGACCCGGTGGCGACAGCGGCAGCGGCACCCCGGCGCTGTCGTCGGGTACGATGTTCCAACGGTCGAGCGCCGCCGCGACCTGCCGGGTCAACATCCGGTCCGGAGTGACCAGCGCCACCACCTTGCCTTCGTCCAGCGCGGCGCGCATGCGCAGCGCGATGGTCTCGGCCTCGGCGCGCGGCGACGGCGCCTCGAGCAGCGTCAGACCCGAGGTCGCGGGCCCCAGATCGCCAAGCTCGGGGCCTTCGTCGCGCCACTGGTCGGTGACCGGGGCCGGGCGCAGCGACAGCGACACCAGCCGGTTGCGGGCCGGCGCCGGCGGCGCGGTGTCGTGCCAAAGCCGCAGGTCCTGCGCGCCGACCTCCAGCAACCGCATGATCCGCTGGAACCGGAACTGCGGGTGGTCCTCGCCCGACGGCGCGTCGTCGAGCCGGTCCCAGACCTGCTGCGGCTGGTCGGTATCGACGCCGGGCAGGATCACCGCGCCCTGCGGCTGCCGCGCCACCGCCTGCAGGAACAGCGCCGTGGCGCCGCGCGATCCGGTGGAGCCGGCGACGATGATCGGGTCGGCTGGCGGCGTGGCCTGCCAGCGCGCCACCAGCCGTTCGACCGCCTGGCGCTGACGGGCCTCGCGGTCCGGCGCCTCGTCGGGGCCGAACCAGCGCTGCACGATGGTCAGGAACTGCAGGCTGCGGGCCCAGTGTCCCGACAGGTCGGTGACGTCGAGCCCGGCGATGGTGTCGGGGGTCACGCCTTCGCCCTGCATCTCGTCCATCAGCCCGGCAAGGCTGTCGGACAGGTCGTAAAGGGCGGCGCGCGGCGCCAGGTCGGGCTGCGCCTCGATCAGCTGCGCCACCAGCCGCGACAGCTCCAGCCGCCGGCGCAGCGGCGCCATCGGCAACGCCAGGTCGGGGCCGAACGGGTCGAGCGCCAGGTCGGTGATCAGCCGCATCCGCGGCAGCAGCGTCGCCGGGCCCTGGTCGAACACCTCGCGCATCCGGCGCTGCATCCGCCGCGTGTTGACGTAGAGCGTGACCCGCGCCATCGCCTCGGGCGGCGCGCCGGCCAGGCGGGCGCGCAGCCCGGCGACCACCTCGGTGGCGAAATCGACGCCGGGCGGCAGGGCGTAAAGCCGCGGCGCGGGCGCGTCAGAGAACATGGTCGTCCCTCAGCATCGCCTCGGCCAGCGCGATGCAGTCGGGCCGGCCGACGTCGCACCAGCGGCCGTCATGCACCACGCCGTAAAGCCCGCCGCGCGCCGCGATCTGGTTCCACAGCAGGTTCAGCGAGAACGCGTCCTCGGCGATCGCGTCGAGCCCGTCGGGCAGCACGATCTGCGCCCCGGAATAGACCAGCCCGGGCCCACGGCTCAGCCGGCCGTCGGCGCCGATCAGGAAGTCGCCTTGCCCGGCATGGCCCAGCGCGTCCTCGGGGCGCAAGAGCAGCAGTAGCGCCTCCATCCGGGTCGGATCCCAGGCCCGCTGCAGGGTCTGCAGAGGGTTCGGACCCGACCATATCGCGTCCGAGTTCAGCGTGAATACCGGGCCGGGGCCGAGCAGCGGTCGGGCATGGCGCAGCCCGCCGCCGGTCTCGAGCAGCTTGTCGGTCTCGTCCGACAGCGCCAGGTCGCGGCCCGAGAGATGGCGGCGCAGCATGTCGCCGCGATGGTGCACATTCACGACCCGGCGCAGCGGCATCACCGGTTCGGTCAGCTCGAGCGCGTGGTCGATCAGGGCGCGGCCGCCGATCTCGATCAGCGGCTTCGGCCGGTCCGCGGTCAGCGGCGCCATCCTGGTGCCAAGACCGGCGGCGAAAATCATGATGGCCTGCGGGGTCATGCGTTCTCCTCGGGGGACGGGACCGCGGCGACCAGCGGCTTCAGCGCGGCGAGCGCGGGGTGGTCGAGATCGGCCTGGATCTGGCGCCAGACCCGCGGCATCAGCGCCAGGTAGCGGGTCTTGCCGTCGCGCCGCGCCAACCGCGCGAAGATCCCGAGGATCCGCAGGTTGCGCTGCAGCCCGAGGCAGGCGCAGGCGGCGACGACGCGCTCGGGGTCGCGGTCGGTCAGCTCGGCGAACCGCAGCATCATCTGCTGGCGCAGCGGTTCGGCCACGTCGCGTCGGGCGTCGCGCAGCAGCGACACCAGATCGTATTCGGCCGGCGCCAGCACCGCGTCCTGGAAGTCGAGCAGCCCGATCCGGTCGGTGCCTTGACGTTCGGGGCGCCAGATCAGGTTTTCGGCATGGTAATCGCGCAGCGCCAGCCGGTCCGGCGACGGCGCGTGCCGCGCCAGCGCGTCCTGCAGCGCGGCCTGGATCGCCAGCAGATCCAGCTGCGGCGCGTACCATTCGGCAAGCGGCGCGATCATCTCGGCGCCAAGCTGCGGGGTCAGCAGCACCAGCCCCGGCGGCGCGGGCCGCGACTGCAGCCGCACCAGCACCTCGACCGCGGCGCCGTAGGGCAGGGCAGCGGAGGCCGGGTGGGCCTCGGCCCATTGCGCGACCTGGTCCGGACCCAGGTCCTCGATCAGCGCCAGCCCGGCGTCGGCGTCGGCGGCGATGATCCGCGGCGCGCAGAGACCGATGCCGGTCAGGTGCCGGGCGATGCCGAGAAACGCGCCGAGCGCCTCGCCGCTGCCGGGTGGGCAATCCATCAGGATCAGGCTCTGTTCGCCATCCGTCAGCCGCAGGTAGCGCCGCGCCGAGGCATCGCCCGCCAGCGGCAGTCGGGCGTGGCCGGCGTGGCCGGTCGCGACGAGAAACCCGTCGATCCGGGCGCCGCGCTCAGTCAAGGACCGACTCCAGCCGCGGTGCCCATGCCCCGGGTCCGTCGAGCGTGACCCGATGCCCGGTCGGCGTCGCCTCAAATTCCAGCGACAGCGCCGTGTCGGGCAGCGCGCCGCCCAGCCGGTCGGGCCATTCGATCAGGCAGATCGCGTCGGCCATCGCCTCGTCAAGTCCAAGCTCGACCGCCTCGAACGGATCGGCAAGCCGGTACAGGTCGCAGTGCCAGATCTCGGTGTCGCCGGCGTCGTAGCTCTGCACCAGGGTGAAGGTCGGCGACGGCACCTCTTCCGCGGGGTTGCCGAGGCGGGCGCGGATCAGCGCGCGGGCGAAGAAGGACTTGCCGGCGCCGATCGGCCCGGACAGCAGCAGGCTGTCCCCGGCGCGCAGCACCGGCGCCAGCCGCGCGGCGAGCGCGGCGGTCCGGGTTTCGGTGGGCAGCAGGATCGGTCCGGCGTGAAATCGCATGGCCGCAACCTAGGCGCTGGGCTGGCACCCGCAAGCCAAAAGCGGCGGGCCGATCAGCTCCGGCCAAGCCTTGCCACCGCGGCGACGTCGGGATCGGCGGCGTCGCCGGGCCGAGCCGGTCCGCCGACGGTATCGCCGGGGCCGGGCAGGGGGCCGATCGCGCGGTCGGGGTCGATCTCGACCGGTTGCAGGTCGCCATTGCGCTGGCCGGCGTCGTCGGGGCGAAACCCGACCAGCGTCGCGCCGGCCGGTAGCGGCACGATCCGGCAGACCAGGCCGCGGCCGTCCTCGAGCCGCACCCGGTCGCTCCAGTCGGCGCGGTCGCCGAAGGCGCCGACGAAGTCGCGCAGCCGGGTCCAGGTCGGGGTCGGCGCCGCGACCAGGCACCAGCGCGCGATCTCCTCGGTGACGCCGGTCTCGCGCATTCCGGTTTCCGGCGCGCCCCAGATCGCCTCGTACGCCCGGTTGTGCAGCAGCCTGATGCCGCTGGCCGAGAACACCACCAGCGCCTCGCCGAGCCGGTCGAGCACCGATTGCGCCGTCTCCAGCTCGGCCCGGAAATGCCGGGTCAGAGACACCTCGGCGCTGATGTCCTCGAACAGGAACGCGATGGCGCCGTCGGGGTGCGGCCGGCCGGTGACCCGGTAGGTCTGGCCCCCCGGCAGCGACCAGGTCTCGCTGTAATTGCCCTTGGCGGCCGCCGCCTCGAGCGCGGCGACCTGGTCGCGCCAGCTGGCGTAATCCTTGGGCTCGGGCAGCATGTTGCGGTCGCGCAGCCGGTCGAGCACGGTCTGGACCTGTGGTCGCGAACTCAGGAAGGCGATCGGCAGGCCGGTCAGGTCGTGGAACGCCGGGTTGAACATCACCAGCTGCCGCTTGCGATCGAAGATCGCCAGGCCGATCGCCAGCTGCGCGAAGGTCTTGGTCAGGGTCTGCACGAACTTGCGCCGGGTCTGCTCGGCCTCGACCACCTCGGTGACGTCGACCGCGAAATGCACCACCTCGGCGCCGCGCCGGCGTCGGGTCACCTCGTAGGTGCGCTTGGCGGCGGCGCCGGGCAGCCGCAGCACCACCCGTCGCACCGCCGGTTCGGCATCATCGGGCAACTCGGGCAGGTCCTCGAAAATCGGGCCGTGCGGCCAACCGCAGCCCGCGCCGGGCGGCGGCTCGGCCCCGGTGCCGGGCTCGGGGGCGGCGACCCGGTCGGCCAGCGCCAGATAGACCCGGTTGGCCCAGGTCACCCGGTTCGCATCGTCCTGCTTCCAGATCAGCTGGGGCGCGTCGTCGCCGATGCTGCGCAGGGTCTCGAGTTCGTCCTGCAGCGCCTCGAAGGCCATCGCATCGACCTGCGCCACCGCGCCGCCGTCGCCGGTCGGGCGCAGCGTCAGCCGGACCAGCCCGTCCCAATACTCGATTTCGATCGCGCCCGAGACGCGGCTGCCGCCGACCTCGGCGATGCGGACCCGGCCGTCGCCGACGATGTCGTTCACCTGTTGCCGCAGACCGGGAAAGCGGTGCTCGAGCAGGCCGACCACCGCGTCGAGATCCGACTCGCGGCCGCCGAGATGTTCGAGCAGTCGCCGCGCAGCGGGGCTGGCGTCGATCAGGCTGCCGCCATCGAACAGGAACACGCTGGGATCGTCGCGCCGCCGCATCCGCCGTTTTTGTGGCGGCCGGTCCAGAGCGGTCAGGATCGCAACGATCAGCAGCGCCGAAACCAGCGACACGAGAACCACGAGCAGGATCGAGACTGTGTGCGAGAAGGGCATGAGACACGCGGGCTCCGGGAAGGAACGCTCAGCTTGCGTGTGAATGTTTAACCAGCCGTTAACTCTGTCTTACCGCCGGTCAGCGCCGGCTTCAGGCTTGAATCGGCGCGTTTTCCCCAAGCGCCCCGCCATAGAGCGGGTCCGCCGCCAGCGCCGCGCGCGGCCATTCGACCATCACGATGGCGCCGCCGGCGACCTCGCCCGCGGCGCGCAGCCTCTCGCCGCCATTGGCGAAGCTGAGCCGGGCGCCCGAGCGTTCGAGCAGGGTCTTGGCGATGAACAGCCCAAGCCCCATGCCGTCGTAGCCGGGACGGCGCCGGCTGCGCATAAACGGATCGCCGATCCGCGGGATCAGCCCGGGCGGAAAGCCCGGCCCGTCGTCCTCGATCGTCACCATCAGGCTGTCGTCGGTCCAGGCCAGGTCGATCTCGACCCGGCTTTCCGAGAAATCCACCGCGTTCTGGATCAGGTTGCGCAGCCCGTGCACCACCTCGGGGCGGCGCAGGATCACCGGTTGCGACGCGTGGCAGCCGGCCTCGGCGCCGACCGCGAACAGCACTTCGCGGCCACGGTCGAGATGCGGCTCGGCGGCCTCGCGCACCACCGCCTCGAGCGGCGCCGAGCGGATCTGCCGGTCTTCCTTGCCGGCCCGGCCCATCGACCGCAGGATGTCGCGGCAGCGCACCGCCTGGGCCCGGATCAGCGCCGCGTCCTCGGCCAGCTCGGGGCGGTCGGGCAGGTCGGCCAACTCGTCGATCAGCTCGGCGGCGGTCAGGGTGATGGTGGCCAGCGGCGTGCCCAGCTCGTGCGCCGCGGCGGCGACCACGCCACCAAGATCGGTCAGCTTCTGTTCGCGGGCCAGCGCCAGCTGCGTCGCGACCAGCGCGTCGCTCATTTCCTGCATCTCGATGGTGACGCGGCGCACGTAGAGCGTGGTGAACACCAGCCCGATTTCCAGCGCCAGCCAGAAGCCGAACAGCGCAAGGTCCGGCAGCAGCAGCGGGAAGCCGGCCGGCGACAGGATCGCGATGTTCCAGCGCCACAGCAGCGTCACCACCAGCGCCGCCAAGGCACCGACCAGCAGCACGCCGCCCATCCGCAGCATCGTCGCCGCAATCGTCACCGGCGCCAGGATCAGCAGCGCGAAGGGGTTGTTCAGACCGCCGGTCAGCCACAGCAGCAGCCCCAGCTGCAGGATGTCGAACACCAGCATCGCGGTGGCTTCGCCTTCGCTGAGCCGCCGCGTGGCGGGCAGCAGGAACGCGGTCAGCAGGTTGGCCAGCACCGCGGCGCCGATGGTCAGCGCCGCGAGTCCGACCGGGAGTTGCAGCCCCAAAAGCAGCACCGCCAGCAGCACGGCGCCGGTCTGCCCGGCCACCGCCACCCAGCGCGTCACGATCAGGGTCTGCAGCCGCACCCGGTTGCTGCGCTGCTGGTCGCGCAGCATCGCGAGATCGGTCTCTGCCACGGCGTCCTCGCTCTCTGCGTCAATCCATTCCCTTGATAGTCGCGCCGCCACAGCCCATCAATGCGACCGATAATCAAGGAGCCGCCATGTCCCGCACCATCGTTCTTGCCGCGACCGGTATCGTCGCAACGCTGGTTGGCGGAGCGTTGATCGCAACCACGATTCTAGCTCCGGCCGACCGATTCGCCGCCTGCCGCCAAGGCGCTGTCTCCGGCGGCATGGGCACGATCGGCGGGCCGTTCACTCTGGTCGACGGCAGCGGCGCGACGGTGACTGACCTCGATGTGATCACCGAGCCGAGCCTGATCTATTTCGGCTACAGCTTCTGCCCGGACATCTGCCCGGTCGACAACGCCCGCAACGCCGCGGCGGTCGACATCCTGCAAGAGGATGCCGGGATCGCGGCGACCCCGGTGTTCATCACCATCGATCCGGCGCGCGACACGCCCGAGGTGATGGCGGATTATTCCGACAACATGCATCCGAAAATGGTCGGGCTGACCGGCAGCGACGCGCAGATCGCCGATGCCGCCAAGACCTACGCCACCTTCTACCAGCGCTCGGGCGACGACCCGGAGTACTACCTGATGGACCACCAGACCTTCACCTACCTGGTGCTGCCCGAGGCGGGGACCGTCGAGTTCTTCCGCCGCGACGCCAGCCCCGAGGACGTCGCGCAGCGTACCGCCTGCTTCGTCGAGGCGGCGAATTGACCGGAACATAGGCTGCTCTAGCTTCGGGGAACAAACGAGAGGGACGACGGATGGACAGCGACGGCATCGAACTGGGTCCGGATCCCAGCCTGCTTCTGGTCGACGATGACGAGGCGTTTCTGAAGCGTCTGGGCAAGGCGATGGAAAAGCGCGGCTTCGCGGTGACCATGGCCGGATCGGTCGCCGAGGGCAGCGAGATCGCCCGCAACACGCCGCCGGCCTACGCGGTGGTCGACCTGCGGCTCGAGGATGGCAACGGGCTCGACGTGGTCGAGATCCTGCGCGAGACCCGTCCCGACGCGCGGATCGTGGTGCTGACCGGCTACGGCGCCATCGCCACCGCCGTCGCGGCGGTGAAGATTGGCGCCACCGACTACCTGTCGAAGCCGGCCGACGCCACCGAGGTCACCAACGCGCTGCTGGCGCGCGGCGACGCGCTGCCGCCGCCGCCGGAAAACCCGATGAGCGCCGACCGGGTGCGCTGGGAGCACATCCAGCGGGTCTACGAGCTGTGCGACCGCAACGTGAGCGAGACCGCGCGGCGGCTCAACATGCACCGCCGGACCCTGCAGCGGATCCTGGCCAAGCGCAGCCCGAAATAGCCGTCACGCCCGGGGTCGCCGCGCGGTTCGCAATCGGTGCAATCGCGCGGCATTCGCCGCTGGCGCCGCCCAATCCTTGGGCCTTTCGCGAAAAGCCCGATTATTGCGCATCGACCGGCGCGATGGTCGTTTTCAGCGCAGCCGCGCTGCGGTTCTTCATCCGGAAACGGATGAAAGGATCTGCAGATGAACGGAGCGGATACGGCCTGGATCATGGTGGCGACGGCGTTGGTGCTGTTCATGACGTTGCCCGGACTGGCGCTTTTCTACGGTGGTCTGGTGCGGGCGCGCAACGTGCTCAGCGTGTTCATGCATTGCTACGCCATCGCCTGCCTGATGAGCGTGCTGTGGCTGGTGGCGGGGTATTCGATCGCCTTCGGCGGCGGTGACGGCGGGCTCTGGGGTGGGCTCGACAAGGCGATGCTGCGCGGCATCGGGCCCGAGGATCTGGCCGGCAGCCTGCCCGAGATCCTGTTCTTCGCGTTCCAGATGACCTTCGCGATCATCACCCCGGCGCTGATCGTCGGCGCCTATGTCGAACGGGTCGGCTTCGGCTTCGTGATGACCTTCTCCGGGGCCTGGATGCTGCTGGTCTACGCGCCGGTGGTGCACTGGATCTGGGGCGGCGGCATGCTTGCCGACGGCGGCATCTTCGGCGCGGTCGGCGCGCGCGACTTCGCGGGTGGCATCGTGGTGCACGAGACCGCCGGTATCGCGGCGCTGGTGGTGGCGATCATTCTCGGGCCGCGCCGCAACAACAACACGCCGCCGCACAACCCCGGCTTCGTGATGATCGGCGCGGCGATGCTCTGGGTCGGTTGGTTCGGCTTCAACGGCGGGTCGCAGCTGGCCGCCGACGGCGGCGCCGCGATGGCGATCACCGTCACCCATATCTCGGCCGCCACCGCGTCCCTGAGCTGGGCGCTGTGGGAGCGCATCAAATTCGGCCGCACCACGCTGGTCGGCATCGTCACCGGCACAATCGCCGGGCTGGCCTCGATCACCCCGGCCAGCGGTTTCGTCGGCCCGGTCGAATCGCTGCTGATCGGCGCCGTCGCCGGGGTGATCTGCCAGGAGGCGGTGAACTTCGTGCGCGGCCGGCTGAAGATCGACGACACGCTCGACGTCTTCGCGGTGCATGGGCTGGGCGGCATCTTCGGCACCATCATGATCGCGGTGTTCGGCGAGGCAAGCTGGACCGCCCAGCTTGGCAGCCTGGTGATCGTCGGCGTGTTCACCACGGTGATGACGGTGGCGCTGGTCAAGCTGGTGGCGCTGGTCACGCCGCTGCGGGTGAACCCCGAAAAGGAGACCGACGGGCTCGACCTGTCGGTGCACGGCGAGCGCGCCTACGACATGAGCTCGTGAAACACTGCGCCGGGCGGTCACCGCCCGGCGTACGACCTAGGACCGACCCCGCCAAGTCTCGGCCTCGGGCGATCATAGCGACACTCCAAAAGCCAAAAAGCTCCGCGATGCGGAGCTTTTCGGTCTTTGATCCCGGAGGAAAGTGGTGCCGCTGAAGGGAGTTGTGTTCCCATTGCAGGCACCGCCAGCGCCACACGCCCCAGCAAAACAAGGTCTATCCGCCCTCGCGCTGGGCGGTCAACAGGCGCATCGTATTCTACGGT
>JBFGEI010000007.1:0-28828 GCA_041580155.1 Limimaricola sp. | reverse complement strand
TCGAGCCGGTTCAGCCGCGGCAAGAATCGGATCTATCACTATATGGGCACCTCGACCTTTGCCAACTTCACGGTGGTGCCCGAGATCGCCTTGGCCAAGGTGCGCGAGGACGCGCCGTTCGACAAGATCTGCTACATCGGCTGCGGCGTCACCACCGGCGTCGGCGCCGTCATCAACACCGCGCAGGTCGAGATCGGCGCCACCGCGGTGGTGTTCGGCCTTGGCGGCATCGGTCTGAACGTGATCCAGGGGCTGCGGCTTGCCGGCGCCGACATGATCATCGGCGTCGATCTGAACGACGACAAGAAGGAATGGGGCGAACGCTTCGGCATGACCCATTTCGTCAATCCGACACAGATCGACGGCGACATCGTCGCGCATATCGTCAACATGACCAAGCGGCGCGGCGACCTGATCGGCGGCGCCGATTACACCTTCGACTGCACCGGCAACGTCACGGTGATGCGGCAGGCGCTGGAATCGGCGCATCGCGGCTGGGGCGTGTCGGTGGTGATCGGCGTGGCGCCGGCCGGAGCCGAGATCGCGACCCGGCCGTTCCAGCTGGTCACCGGCCGGACCTGGAAGGGCACCGCCTTCGGCGGCGCGCGCGGCCGCACCGACGTGCCGAAGATCGTCGACTGGTACATGGAGGGAAAGATCGAGATCGATCCGATGATCACCCACAAGCTGAAGCTCGAGGAGATCAACAAGGGCTTCGAGCTGATGCATGCCGGCGAGAGCATCCGCAGCGTCGTGGTCTACTGATCGCGCAGGGGCGGCTCCGGCCGCCCCGTGATCTCGGCCGGCCGGAGATGCCCGCGAAAACGAGCAGTCGGTGTCTTCGGCGGCCTGGCGCCGCGGAACCGGCGCTCAGGACTCGAGCAGCGTCTCGAAGCCGCCGATGATCATCCGCTTGCCGTCGAACGGCAGCTTCTCGGGATCGAATTCCGACCAGCGCGGATCGGTGTCCATCGTCGCCATGCAGGCATCTCGGGTCGCCTTGTCCGGCCATTCAATCCACGACATCACCACGGTCTCATTCTCGGCCTTCTGCACCGCCATCGGGAACGAGGTGACCTTGCCGTCGGGCACGTCGACGCCCCAGCATTCGCGGGTCGACAGCGCGCCGTATTCCTTGAAGATCGGCCAGACCCGGCGCGCGAATTCGGCGTAGTCCTGCTTGCGGGCGGTCGGCACCGCCACCACGAAACCATCAATGAACGACATGATCGATCTCCCCCCTGGTCCGACGGGACCATGGCGAAGCCTAGCGCGCCGCCGGGCCTCGCTCAACTCTGGCGACACCGCGTTGGTCGGGGTTTTGCTTGACGCGGGCGCGCCGGGGCGCGATGGCCGAGACAGCCATTCAAGGAGGCCGCGATGCCCGAACAACGCCCGCTCTACGCCGTGCTGATCGACGCCGACAACATCCCGGCCCGCTTCGCCGGCGCGATCCTGAAGGAGATCACCTCGTTCGGCGAACCGGCGCTGCGCCGGGTCTACGGCGACTGGTCGGCCGAACGGCTGCGCGGCTGGGCCGACCACGTGCGGGCGCTGGGCCTGGTGGCGCACCAGGAGACCGCCAACACCAAGGGCAAGAACGCCTCGGACATCGGCCTGGTGATCGACGCGATGGACATCCTGCACACCGGCCGCTTCGACGGCTTCGTGCTGGTGTCGTCCGACAGCGACTTCACCGCGCTGGCCAACCGGATCCGCGAGCAGGGGCTCGACGTGATCGGCATCGGCGAGGCCAAGGCGCCCGAAAGCCTGCGCAACGTCTGCAACCGCTTCGTGCTGATCGAGAACATCATGGACGAACCGGCGCCGTCGCGCGGACCGGTGCGCGACGAGGCCGGCGAACCGATCCCGACGCCCAGCGGCAAGCGGCCGCCGCTCGAGGCGGTGCCGTTGATCCTCAAGGCGATGGACAAGATCGACCAGGACGACGAATGGTATCCGCTGGGTCCGCTTGGCCAGTACATCACCGCCGACAACCCCGACTTCGACGTGCGCACCTACGGCAAGCGCAAGCTGTCGGACCTGGTGCAGGAGCTGAAGCGCTTCGAGACCCGCAAGCAGGGCAACCAGCTTCAGGTCCGGCGCAAGGACTAGGCGCCGTAGCGGGCCAGGAAGGTCTCGACCGCGCCGCCGGTGACGCGGTCGCGCTCTTGCTGGCTGAAGCTGCTGTCGACGTTGAAGATCGCCCGGTGGAAGATGTTGGCGCGGCACAGCTCGTGGAACTGGTCGGCGGCCAGGTCGAAATCGTCGATCCGCAGCTCGCCCTTGGCGACCGCGGCGCGCAGGTAGTCGGTCATCCGACCGCGCGCCATCACCGGGCCCGACTGGTAGAAGGCGCGGCCGATGTCGGGAAACCGGGCGCTTTCGGCGACGAAGATCCGGAACATCCGCAGCCCGAACTCCGAGGTGTAGAACGCCACCAGCCGCTCGGCCGAATCGCGCAGCACCTCGGCCGCCGGGCGGGCGGTGTCGGTCATCGCCAGCGCGGCGCTGGCCTGGGCCGTGCACTCGCTGCGCGCCACCTCGAGAAACAGCAGCCGCTTGTCGGGGAAATAGCTGTAGAGCGTCGCCTTCGACACCCCGGCGGCACGGGCGATGTCGTCGACGCTGGCGCCCTCGAAGCCCTCGCCGAGAAACACCTCGCGCGCCCCGGCCATGACCTGGTCGAACTTGCGTCCCTTGCGGATCTCTTGCGGCTGGGCGGTCATCGGATCTCCTGCGGTTGCCGTGAAGATATAGGGGCGGGGCCGGCACTGCCAGCCGCGATCCGCGGGGCTTGCCGGACCCGGTGAAGCCGGTAGGCTGGAATCGTTCTAAACCGTGAGGTGCGCGTCATGATTCCCGGCTTCTCCAGTCGTCGCAGGTTCAACGATCTGTCCGAACAGGAGGTCCTCGCGCTGGCGATTTCTTCCGAGGAGGACGATTCGCGGATCTACCGGCTCTACGCCGAGCGGCTGCGCGACAGCTACCCGTCCTCGGCCGCGGTGTTCGACGGCATGGCGACCGAGGAGGACGGCCACCGCAGGCAGCTGATCGAGCTGCACCGCGCCCGGTTCGGCGAGGTGATCCCGCTGATCCGACGCGAGCACGTCGCCGGGTTTCACGCCCGCCGGCCGGTCTGGCTGGTCGAGAACCTCGGTCTCGAGACGATCCGCGGCCAGGCCGCCGAGATGGAGCGCGAGGCCGGCGCCTTCTACGGCCGCGCCGCGGCGACGGCGCGCGACGCCGCCACCCGCAAGCTGCTCGGCGATCTCGCCGCCGCCGAGGCCGGGCACCACGATCTCGCGACGCATCTCGAGGCCGAGCACCTGCACGACGCGGCCCGCGCCGACGAGGATCACGCGGCGCGGCGCCAGTTCCTGCTGACCTATGTGCAGCCGGGGCTGGCCGGGTTGATGGACGGCTCGGTGTCGACGCTGGCGCCGATCTTCGCCACCGCCTTCGCGACGCAGGACACCCACACGACCTTCCTCGTGGGTCTCGCCGCCAGCGTCGGCGCCGGCATCTCGATGGGCTTCACCGAGGCGGTGTCCGACGATGGCCAGCTGTCGGGCCGCGGCTCGCCGGTCAAGCGCGGCATTGCCACCGGGGTGATGACCACGGTCGGCGGCCTCGGCCACGCGCTGCCCTACCTGATCCCGCATTTCTGGACCGCGACGATCACCGCGATCGTCATCGTCTTCGTCGAGCTCTGGGCCATCGCCTGGATCCAGAGCCGCTACATGGACACGCCGTTCTTCCGCGCCGCGTTCCAGGTGGTGCTGGGCGGCGCGCTGGTGTTCGCCGCCGGGGTGCTGATCGGCGGCGGCTGATCGGCGCCACGGGGTTACTTTGTCCCTGAAATACGCAAATCCGGCGGCCGCCGCCGGCGCCCGGCCGATGGCTTGCGCCGGGCCGATCCCCGCGCGAGACTGCCGCAGCACCGCCCCCGGGACTGCAGGACCAGACGATGACCAAGACCGAAACGATCAGCTACCGGCCGCTGCCGCTGCCCGACCGCCGCGCGATGACCGATGCCGAGATGCTGGCCGCGGCGCGGCAGCATTTCGACGCGATGGCGACCCGGCACTCGGTGCGCGATTTCTCGGATCGGCCGGTTGCCGAAGCGGTGATCGCCAGCGCCATCGCCACCGCCGGCCGGGCGCCCTCGGGCGCCAACCAGCAGCCCTGGCACTTCGTCGCGATCGGCGATCCGGCGCTGAAGGCGCGGATCCGCGCCGCCGCCGAGGCCGAGGAGGAAAAGTTCTACGACGGCGGCGCGCCCGACGACTGGATCGCCGCGCTCGAACCGATCGGCACCGGCGCTTCCAAGCCGCATCTCGAGGTCGCGCCCTGGCTGATCGTGGTGTTCGCGCAGCGCTGGGGCACCAGGGCGGACGGCAGCCGCGCCAAGCATTACTACGTGCCCGAAAGCACCGGCATCGCCACCGGCTTCCTGATCGGCGCCTTGCACCTTGCCGGTCTGTCGGTGCTGACCCATACCCCGAATCCGATGAAGTTCCTGACCCCGCTCTGCGGCCGACCCGAGGCCGAGAAGCCGGTGATGATCCTCGCCGTCGGACACCCGAGCGACACCGCCACCGTTCCCGCGGTGGCCAAGATCAAGAAACCGCTGGCCGAAATACTCACGGTGCTGCGGTCACAGAAGGACGCGACATGAAGACAGTAAGCGAAAACACCTGTTTCGGCGGCGTGCAGGGGGTCTATTCGCATGCCTCCGAGGCCACCGGCACCGAGATGACCTTCGGGCTGTTCCTGCCCGAAGAGGCGCAGGAAGGGCCGGTCCCGGTGCTGTGGTTCCTGTCGGGGCTGACCTGCACCCACGAGAACGCGATGACCAAGTCCGGCGCTCAGCGCTGGGCCGCCGAGCAGGGCATCGCGCTGGTGTTTCCCGACACCTCGCCGCGCGGCCCCGGCGTCGCCGATGACGACGCCTTCGACATGGGGCAGGGGGCGGGGTTCTACCTGAACGCCACCGAAGACCCCTGGGCGCGGCACTACCGGATGTGGGACTACGTCGCCGAAGAGCTGCCGGCGCTGCTCGAGGGCCAGTTCGCGATCGACGAGGCGCGGCAGTCGATCACCGGCCATTCGATGGGCGGTCTCGGCGCGCTGGTGATGGCGATGCGGCTGCCCGGCCGGTTCCGCAGCGTCTCGGCCTTCGCGCCGATCTGCCACCCCTCGGTGTCGGACTGGGGCCGCAAGCAGTTCACCGCCTATCTCGGCGCCGAGGACGACGCCGCCTGGGCGCGGCACGACCCGACGCTGCTGATGGCCAAGACCGGCTTCGACGGGCCGCTGCTGATCGACACCGGCACCGCCGACCAGTTCGGCGACCTGCTGAAGACCGAGGATCTGGCGCAGGCGATGGCGGCGCGGCGCCAGCCCGGCACGCTGCGGCTGCAGCGCGGCTACGACCACAGCTATTTCTTCGTGTCGTCCTTCATCGAGGACCACGTCGAATTCCACGCCGACGCGCTGTGGTCATGATCTACGTCGACGCCGATGCCTGCCCGGTCAAATCCGAATGCGAGGCGGTGGGCACGCGCCACAAGCTGAAGGTCGCCATCGTCTCGAACGGCGGGCTGCGGCCGTCGCCGAACCCCTATGTCGAGACGGTGATCGTGCCCGAGGGGCCGGACGTCGCCGACATGTGGATCGCCGACCGCGCGAAACGGGGCGACGTGGTGATCACCAACGACATCCCGCTGGCCGCGAAATGCGTCGAGGCCGGGGCGCAGGTCCTCAAGCACAACGGCGAGCCGCTTACCCTGGCCAACATCGGCAACGTGCTGGCGACCCGCGACCTGATGGCCGACCTGCGCGCCGCCGACCCGTTCCGGCAGGGCGGCGGCAAGGGCTACACCAAGGCCGACCGTTCGCGGTTTCTCGACGCGCTCGAACGCGCGGTCCGCAAGGCCAAGACCGAAGGATCCCAGGCATGACCAAGCTGCAGGCGGTGGTGTTCGACATCGGCAACGTGCTGATCGAATGGCAGCCGGAACGGTTCTACGACCGGGTGATCGGCCCCGAGCGCCGGACCGAGATGTTCGCCGCGGTCGATCTGCACGCGATGAACGACAAGGTCGACCGCGGCGAGAATTTCCGCGACACGGTGATGGCGATGGCGCAGGCCACGCCGGACTGGCGGCCCGAGATCGAGATGTGGCACGACCGCTGGATCGAGATGGCAAGCCCGGTGATCGACCGGTCGGTGCGGCTGCTGCGGGCGCTCAGGCGTGGCGGCACCCCGGTGTTCGCGCTGTCGAACTTCGGGGTCCAGAGCTTCGATCTGGCGCTGCGCCATTACCCGTTCCTCGAGGAATTCGACCAGCAGTTCATCTCGGGCCGGATGCGGATGGCCAAGCCCGACGCCGAGATTTACGCCGCCGTCGAGTCCGGCACCGGGTTCGATCCGGCGGCGCTGCTGTTCGCCGACGACCGCGCCGACAACATCGCGGCGGCGTCGGCCCGCGGCTGGGCGACGCATCTGTTCACCGGGCCGGGCGGGCTGGCCGAAAGGTTGGTCGGCGAGGGGCTTTTGACCGCCGACCAGGCAGAGTAGACGGCGGCTTCACGGCAAGACCGACACCGGAACCATGGCCGCGCCTGCGGCCAGGCCCCTGACCACTGTCCGGGGCATTCCGCCCTGTCGTGCTTGCCGAATGGACCCGGCCTGTGGAGATGTCGTGATGAGTGGTGCCGTTTTCGGAAGACGCAGGGACATGGTCGCGCCGTCCGAGAAAACCAAGACCCACCTGCTGTTCCTGGACGGCTGGCGCGGCGCGGCGATCCTGCTGGTGCTGATCGGGCATTTCTGGCTCGATCGCTACCTGCCCGGGGTCAGCTCGCTCGGCGTCGAGCTGTTCTTCGTGCTGTCGGGCCGGCTGATGGCCGAGATCCTGTTCGTCCGGCAGGCCCCGCTCGGGCGCTTCTTCCTGCGGCGGTTCTCGCGGGTCTACCCGGCGCTGCTGGTCTACGTGCTGGTGGTCACGCTGCTGTTCTGGTCGACCCCGCTCGGCCACGGTATCCTGGCAGTGCTGGTCAGCCTGACGTTCACCATCAACTATGCGATGATCTACACCCATCCGGTGGCGCTGCTCGACCACATCTGGTCGCTGAGCGTCGAAGAGCATTCCTACGTGCTGCTTGCCATCGTCGCGTTCTGGCTTCGGCGCAGCCGGCTGCCGGCCTGGCCGGCGATCCTGTCGATCGGACTGCTGGCGCTGGGCAACGGCGTCTATCGCCTCGACGTGCTGCAGCAGGATTATCTCAACGTGACCTGGCGCAGCGACGTGCACCTGGCGCCGATCTTCCTGGCCGCTGCCTTCCACCTGATGATCGACCGCTACCGGATCGCCATCGCCCCCTGGGTGGCGCCGCTTGCGCTGGCGCTGGCGATCTTTTCCGGGTTTTCGGGTGGCCCGGGGCTGATGGTGTTCGGAGCGCAGTCGATCCTGCTCGCGGTGGCGGTGAACGGGCTCGACAGTTCGTTCGCGTCGTTCCGCGCGGTTCTGTCGAACCGGCTGCTGGCCCAGATCGGGCTGTGGTCGTTTTCGCTCTATTTGTGGCAGCAGCCGTTCTACAAGATCGCACGCGACGGCTCGGCCGGGGTTCCCGAAGCGGTGCTGGTCGGCGCCGTGGTCGGCGCCGCGCTGCTGAGCTTCTACCTGATCGAGAGACCGTTCAGGACATGGATCAACGAATCCGGTATTTCCAAGCGATGGGTGGCAGTCAAATGACCGAAACGACATTCGGCCTGGTTCTGGGCGACAGCATCATCGGCCGCGACGCGGTCGAGGCGAAGCTCGACTGGCTGGCGCTGACCCGGGCGCTGTGGGATGGCCACAGGCTGCCGCCGGCGCAGATCACCGACACCTTGCTGTATCGTGGCGACGAGACGTTGCTGAACCGGTCGGCCTGGATCGACGGGCTGGGGATCGCGGTGAAGGTGGCGACGATCTTCCCGGGCAATGCGGCGCTGGGCAAGCCGAGCGTCAACGGTGCGCTGAACCTGATGTCGGACACCGACGGTACGCTGCAGGCGCTGGTCGACTTCCGGCTGGTCACCAGGTGGAAGACCGCCGGTGACAGTCTTCTGGCGGCGACCCGGCTGGCGCGGCCCGACAGCCGCGAGATCCTGATCGTCGGCGCCGGCAGCGTCGCGGAATCGCTGCGCGAGGCTTACGGCGCCGCCTTCCCCGAGGCCCGCTTCACCGTCTGGAACCGGTCGCGGGCCGGCGCCGAACGGCTGCACGCCGCCTTTCCCGACATGGCCATCGCCGGGGATCTGCAGGCGGCGGTCGGTCGCGCCGACATCATCACCTGCGCCACCATGGCGACCGAACCGGTGATCCGCGGCGACTGGCTGCGGCCGGGGCAGCATCTCGACCTGATCGGCGCCTACACTCCGAAGATGCGCGAGGCCGACGACGCGGCGCTGCAGCGGTCGCGGATCTTCGTCGACGCCCGGGCCACCACGCTCGACCATATCGGCGAGCTGATGATGCCGCTGGCCTCGGGCGCGATCGCGCGCGACGACGTGGTCGCCGACTTCCGCGACCAGGCGCTGTTCCGGCGCGACTCCGACGCCGAGATCACCCTGTTCAAGAATGGCGGCGGCGCGCATCTCGACCTGATCTGCGCCCGGCACATCCTGGACCGCTGGACCGGCTCCGCCTGAGCCCGGCTCAGGTCCTGGCGCGGCCCGGCTTGAACGGCGCCATGCCGGCGCGGGCCAGCTCGTCGGCGCGCTCGTTCTCGGGGTGGCCGGCGTGGCCCTTGACCCATTGCCAGACAACCTTGTGCCGCGCCGCCGCGACGTCGAGCCGCTTCCACAGGTCGTCGTTCTTCACCGGCTTGCCGGCGGCGGTGCGCCAGCCCTTGCGCTTCCAGCCGGGCAGCCATTCGGTGATGCCGCCCTTCACATAGGCGCTGTCGGTGATCACGGTCAGCGCGCTCGGCTTGTCGAGCGCCTCGAGCGCGTTGATTGCGGCCAGCAGCTCCATCCGGTTGTTGGTGGTCATCTGCTCGCCGCCCTTGAGCTCGCGCTCCTTGACCACGGTGGCGCCGTCGCGGGCGATCAGCAGCGCGCCCCAGCCGCCGGGGCCGGGATTTCCCGAACAGGCGCCGTCGGTATAGGCAAACAGGTCAGGCATGGCGGCGGCTCCGGCGACAGGGGTTGGGGGTTCGCTTTAGGCGCTGGCCGGCCGCTTGCCAACCGGTCGACGGCTCAGGCCAGCGCCAGCCCGAGGCTGGCCACCACGAGACCGGTCAGCAGCAGCCGCAACCGCAGCCACCAGCCCGGCGCCAGCCCGGCCCTTGCGAACAGCGCATCGAGCGCCAGCAGCCCGAGGAACCCGGCGATCAGCGCCAGGCTCGACCGTTCCCAGCCGCCGCCGACCGCGAACACCACCCAGAGCGCCGGCAGCGTCGAGACGGCGTAGAGCGGCGCGGCGCGGCCGGGTTCGGCCCGCGTGGCGAAGCCCCAGAGCACGCCCGACATGAAGGCAAGGATGACGCTGCCGTAGAACACCTGCAGATACGGTCCGGTCAGCCGCGGCGGCAGCCAGCCCGGCACCAGCCAGGGATAGCGGGTCGAGGCCAGCCCCCAGAGAAACGGCAGCACCCCGGCCAGCCCGAGCGCCAGCGCGGCGCGCGGGATCATGCCGGTTCGCGCAGGATGCGCGGCACCTTGAATTCGACGTTCTCCTGCGCCGTCTCGACCAGCTCGACGCGCAGCTCGTAGCGGTCGCGGAACGCCTGCACGACTTCCTCGATCAGCACCTCGGGCGCAGAGGCGCCGGCGGTCAGCCCGATCGATCGGATGCCGTCCAGCGCCCGCCAGTCGATCTCGGTGGCGCGCTGGATCAGCTGGGCGTAGCCGCAGCCGGCGCGCGACGCGACCTCGACCAGCCGCTTGGAGTTCGACGAGTTCGGCGCGCCGACGACCAGCAGCGCGTCGCAGTTCGGCGCCATCGCCTTGACCGCTTCCTGGCGGTTGGTGGTGGCGTAGCAGATGTCCTCGCGGGCCGGGCCGCGGATCTCGGGGAACCGGGCCTGCAGCGCCGCGACGATGCCGGCGGTGTCGTCGACCGACAGCGTGGTCTGGGTGACATAGGCCAGCCGCGCCGGATCGCGCACCGCGACGGTGGCGACATCGGCCTCGGTCTCGACCAGCAGCACCTCGCCCTCGGGCAGCTGGCCCATGGTGCCGATCGTCTCGGGGTGGCCGGCATGGCCGATCATGATCATCTGCAGCCCCTCGGCGGAATGCCGGGCTGCCTCGTTGTGCACTTTGGTGACCAGTGGGCAGGTGGCGTCGACCTGGATCATCTCGCGCCGCGCCGCCTCGGCCGGCACCGCCTTCGGCACGCCATGCGCCGAGAAGATCACCGGCCGGTCGCCGGGGCAGTCCTCGAGTTCCTCGACGAACACCGCGCCCTTGGCGCGCAGCGCGTCGACCACGTAGCGGTTGTGCACGATCTCGTGCCGCACGTAGACCGGCGCGCCCCATTTCTCGAGCGCCATCTCTACGATGCGGATCGCCCGGTCGACGCCGGCGCAGAACCCGCGCGGCGCGGCAAGATGCAGGGTCAGCGCGGGTTTCGGGCTGGCGGGGAGAGGGCTGTCGGTCATGGGGCCTCGCTTGCGGCAACCGGGTCCAGGGCTTGCGCCACAGCTATGCGCTGCACCCCGAAAGGTCCAGTGACCGGCCGGCGCGACGCGGCGCCGGCCGGCGGGTGTCAGCTTGAGCCTTGGTCGGACTGGGCGTCGTCGCGCGGCGGCCGGGCGCTGCGGCCGATCACCTCGCGCAGCTCGTCGAGCTCGATGAAGTTGTCGGCCTGGCGGCGCAGCTCGTCGGCGATCATCGGCGGGCTGGATCGGATCGACGACACCACCGAGACCCGGACGCCGCGGCGCTGCAGCGCCTCGACCAGCGGCCGGAAGTCGCCGTCGCCGGAAAACAGCACGATGTGATCGAGATGCGGCGCCAGCTCCATCGCGTCGACCGCCAGTTCGATGTCCATGTTGCCCTTGATCCGGCGCCGGCCCTGGCTGTCGGTGTATTCCTTGGTCGACTTGGTCACGATGGTGAAGCCGTTGTATTGCAGCCAGTCGACCAGCGGCCGGATCGGCGAATACTCCTCGCCCTCCAGAAGCGCGGTGTAGTAGAAGGCGCGCATCAACTTGCCGCGACGCATGAATTCCTGGCGCAGAAGCTTGTAGTCGATGTCGAAGCCAAGCGCCTTTCCGGCGGCATACAGATTCGCGCCGTCGATGAAGAGCGCAATACGCTCGTCACGATAAAACATTGGACGTCCTTTCGCTCGATACCGTCAGCGCGAGGGTGAGTGGAATGCCGGACGGATCATGGGCATTCAATGTAAAGGGATCGAGCCATGCAGCAAGCCGAAGCGAACCGCGGCGCCGCGGCCCGGGTGCTGGTGGCCCTGGGCGGCAACGCGGCCTCGCCCGCGGGCGACCCGGCAGCGACGATCGGCGCCGCGATTTCGGCGCTGGCGCAGGAGTTGGGGCCGCTGGCGGAAAGCAGCCGGCTTTACCGCACCCCGGCATTTCCGGCCGGCAGCGGCGCCGATTTCGTCAACGCCGCGGTGGCGCTCGACTGCGCATTGCCGGCCGAGGCGATCCTCGCGGCGCTGCACCGGATCGAGGCGCGGTTCGGCCGCGAACGGTTGAGGCGCTGGGGCGCGCGCAGCCTCGATCTCGATCTGCTGGCGGTCGGCGACGCGGTGCTGCCCGACGCCGGCACATGGGCGGCGTGGCGCGACCTGCCGGCCGAGCGGCAGGCGCGGGAGGCGCCGGACCGGCTGATCCTGCCGCATCCGCGGCTGCAGGATCGCGGCTTCGTCCTGGTGCCGCTGGCCGAGATCGCGCCGGGCTGGCGCCACCCGGTCACCGGGCTCAGCGTGCGGCAGATGCGCGACGCGCTACCGCCCGAGGCGCTGGCCGAGGTGCAGCCGTTGCGCCCGGTCGCGACCGGGCCCGGCGCCGATGCGCCGCGATAGCTTCTTGTCAATCCCCGGCGGAGGCTTTAGACAATCCCTTTCGAGGCCGGAGCCGCTTTGCGGCGTCCGTCCCCATGCCCAAACCCGAGAAGGGAGTTGTCCGAATGGCGCGCGTGACAGTCGAAGATTGCGTTGACAAGGTTCCGAACCGGTTCGAGCTGGTGATGCTTGCCGCCCACCGGGCGCGCGAAGTGACCGCCGGTGCACCGCTTACCGTGGCGCGCGACAACGACAAGAACCCGGTCGTGGCGCTGCGCGAGATCGCCGAAGAGACGCAGCAGGCCGACGACCTGCGCGAGCGGATGATCGAAGCGCACCAGACCCAGATCGAGATCGACGAGCCCGAGGCCGATTCGATGTCGCTTCTGATGAGCCAGGAAGTCGACAAGCCGGCCCAGGACGACATGAGCGAGGAACGCCTGCTGCGCGAGCTGATGCAGGTCCAGAAGGAAGGCTGAGACCCGGTGTCTCAGGCGGGAGCGTGACAGAGCAGATGACGAGCGCCGATGACCTGATCGCTCTGGTCCGCAGCTACAATCCCGCTACCCGCGAAGCGCTGATCCGCGACGCCTTCGCCTTCGGCGCCGAAATGCACGACGGGCAGTTCCGCAAGTCGGGCGAGCCCTATTTCACGCATCCGGTGGCCGTCGCCGTCCTGCTTGCCAAGCAGCAGATGGACGACGCCACCATCGTGACCGCCCTGCTGCACGACACGATCGAGGACACCCGCGCCTCGTTTGGTTCGGTCGAGGCCCGGTTCGGCCGCGAGATCGCCGAGCTGGTCGACGGCGTCACCAAGCTGACCAACCTGCAGCTGTCGTCGATTCGCACCAAGCAGGCCGAGAACTTCCGCAAGCTGTTCATGGCGACCTCGCGCGATCTGCGGGTGACGCTGGTCAAGCTGGCCGACCGGCTGCACAACATGCGCACCATCCGGTCGATGCAGCCCGAGAAGCAGGTCCAGAAATCCCGCGAGACGATGGAGATCTACGCCCCGCTTGCCGGCCGCATGGGCATGCAGTGGATGCGCGAGGAGCTCGAGGACCTGGCGTTCCAGGTGCTGAACCCGGAAGCCCGCAGTTCGATCATCCGCCGCTTCATCATGCTGCAGAAGGAAGCCGGCGACGTGGTCGAGAGGATCACCGCCGACATGCGGCTGGAGCTCGACCGCGCCGGGGTCAGGGCCGAGCTGTTCGGCCGCGCCAAGAAGCCCTATTCGATCTGGCGCAAGATGCAGGAGAAGGACCAGGGCTTCTCGCGGCTCTCGGACATCTACGGGTTTCGGGTCATCACCGAGAGCGAGGCCGACGCCTACCGCGTGCTCGGGGTGATCCACCAGCGCTGGCGCGCCGTGCCGGGCCGGTTCAAGGATTACATCAGCCAGCCGAAATCCAACGGCTACCGGTCGATCCACACCACGGTGTCGGGCCGCGACGGCAAGCGCGTCGAGGTGCAGATCCGCACCCGCGAGATGCACGAGGTCGCCGAAACCGGGGTCGCGGCGCATTGGTCCTACCGCGACGGCCTGCGCGTCGAGAACCGCTTCGCCGTCGATCCGGCGCGCTGGATCGCGCAGCTGACCGAGCGGCTCGAGGGCGGTCACGACGACGACGAGTTCCTCGAGGCGGTGAAGCTCGAGATGTATCAGGACCAGGTGTTCTGCTTCACCCCGAAGGGCGAGGTCATCAAGCTGCCGCGCGGCGCCACGCCGATCGATTTCGCCTTCGCGATCCACACCCGCATCGGCCATGCCTGCGTCGGCGCCAAGGTCGACGGGCTGCGGGTGCCGCTCTGGACCCGGCTGAAGAACGGCCAGTCGGTCGAGATCATCACCGCCGACGGCCAGCGGCCGCAGGCCAGCTGGATCGAGATCGCGGTCACCGGTCGTGCGAAGACCGCGATCCGCCGCTCCTTGCGCGAAGAGGACCGCGAGCGGTTCGTCAAGCTTGGCTCGGAACTTGCCCGGGTCGGTTTCGAAAACGTCGGCCGCCGCGCCACCGACAAGGCTCTGCGCACCGCGGCGCGGGCGCTGGGACTCGATGGCGCGACCGAGCTGCTGGCCCGTCTCGGCAGCGCCGAGCTGACCACCCGCGAGGTGGTCGAGGCGATCTATCCGGAGCTGGCGGCGCAGCGGCCGACGCATGACGTCGATGCCACCCGCGCCGTCGCCGGTCTCGGCGAAGGCCAGTCCTATCGCCGCGCCCAGTGCTGCCAGCCGGTGCCCGGCGAACGCATCGTCGGCATCACCTTCCGCGGACAGGGCGTGGTGGTCCACGCGATCGACTGCCCGGCGCTGGCCCATTACGAGGAACAGCCCGAGCGCTGGCTCGACCTGCGCTGGCAGGACGGCTCGCACGGGCCGGTCAACACCGTGACCTTCGACCTGACGATCACCAACGACGCCGGGGTGCTGGGCCGGATCTGCACCCTGATCGGTGAGCAGTCGGCGAATATCTCCGACCTGATCTTCGTCGACCGCAAGCCGGACTACTTCCGGGTGCTGATCGACGTCGACCTGCGCGACGCCGAGCATCTGCACCGGGTGATGACCGCGCTCGAGGCCGAGAGCAACGTGTCCTCGATCGGACGGCACCGCGATCCGGGCCGGGCGGGGGTTGCCCCGGCGGGGGCGGTCCCGGCCGGCGCCTGACCGGGCGGCGGCGGCATGGTCTTCAAGCGCAGGGATCGTCGGTCGGTCGGCCGCACCATGGCCGAGGTGCTGTATCCGCGCGGCGGCTGGCGCCGCGCCTTCTACTACGTGCAGCACCGGGTGCAGCGGCTGCCCGACACCCCCGAGAAGATCGGCCGCGGCGTCTGGGCCGGGGTGATGGCCAGCTGGACCCCGTTCTACGGGCTGCATTTCATCATCGCGGTGCTGTTCGCCAAGGCGACGCGCGGCAACATCCTCGCGGCGCTGCTCGGGACCTTCTTCGGCAACCCGCTGACCTATCTGCCGATCGGCGTGGTGGCGCTGAAGTTCGGGCATTTCCTGCTCGGCCGACCGCCGCGGCAGGGCATCGAGACCTCGCTGGGGGCCAAGTTTGCCGCCGCCGGGCAGGACCTGTGGCACAATCTCTGGGCGCTGTTCACGCCGGCGCACACCGACTGGCGCGGCTTGGGGCTGTTCTACGACGAGGTGTTCCTGCCTTACCTCGTGGGCGGTATCATCCCCGGCATCATCGCCTCGAGCCTGACCTATTATCTCTGCGTGCCGGTGATCGCCGCCTACCAGAACCGGCGCCGCAAGAAGCTGCGCAGCAAGTTGGAACTTCTTGGAAAAAAACCTCCCGGAGCGGCTGACGACGGCCCCGGGTCGAACTAGGCTGTGGCGGCAGCCGCAGGAGGACGGGCGATGATGGAACTGAGACTCGGCGTGAACATCGACCACGTCGCGACCGTGCGCAACGCGCGCGGCGGCGACACCCCGTCGCCGCTGCGCGCCGCCAAGCTGGCCGAGGAGGCCGGCGCCGACGGCATCACCGCGCATCTGCGCGAGGACCGGCGCCACATCTCGGACGCCGACATCGAGGCGCTTATGGCGGCGCTGACGGTGCCGCTCAACTTCGAGATGGCGGCGACCGACGAAATGCAGGCGATCGCGCTGCGTCACAAGCCGCACGCGGTCTGCATCGTGCCGGAAAAGCGCGAGGAACGGACCACCGAGGGCGGGCTCGAGGTGGCGCGCGACGACAACCGGCTGGCGCGGTTCATCGCGCCGCTGCGCGACGCCGGCTGTCGGGTCTCGATCTTCATCGCCGCCGAGCAAGCGCAGATCGACGCTGCCGCGCGGATCGGCGCGCAGGTGGTCGAGTTGCACACCGGCGCATATTGCGATGCCCATGCCGAGGGCGATGTCGCGCGGCGCGACGCCGAGCTGGTCAAGCTGACCGAGATGGCGACCCATGCCCACGGTCTCGGCCTCGAGGTCCATGCCGGTCACGGGCTGACCTACGACACCGTCGGCCCGGTCGCCGCGCTGCCCGAGATGCGCGAACTCAACATCGGGCATTTCCTGATCGGCGAAGCGATCTTCCGCGGCCTGTCGCCGGCGATCGCCGAGATGCGCCGGCGGATGGAGGCGGCGCGGCGGGTGCTGCGCTGACCCACCGCCGGGTTTTCGCACGGCCCGCCGGTCGCTTGCGGGGCATCGGGCCATGCTCTATCGCTGGGGCATGATCCTTGGCATCGGCACCGACCTCGCGAATATCGACCGGATCGCCGGCGTGCTGGAGCGCCACGGCGACCGGTTCCGCAACCGCGTCTTCACCGACACCGAACAGGCCAAGGCCGAGCGCCGCCGCGACGTCGCCGGCACCTACGCCAAGCGCTGGGCCGCCAAAGAGGCCTGCTCCAAGGCGCTCGGGACCGGGCTGCGCATGGGCATCGCCTGGAAGGACATGGCGGTCAGCAACCTGCGCACCGGGCAGCCGGTGATGGAGGTGACCGGCTGGGCCAAGGATCGGCTCGACGCGATGACCCCGCCGGGCCACGAGGCGATCATCCACGTCACCCTCACCGACGATCACCCCTGGGCGCAGGCCTTCGTGCTGATCGAAGCGCGGCCGCTGACAGCGGGCTGAGAATGCCGAGCGGCGTGCGGCGCCGGGTTTCGGCCATTGGGGGTCTTGCTCCGCTCGTGTTCGCGCAGGTGGTTGCCGATTTCGCCGCTTGCCTTCAGCTGGCAGGCCCCGACACAGGCTGGCGCGCGGTCCGCGCCCGATACCGCGATGACATCGCCGAAGGTCTGGCGCTCGGGCGACGGACCCCGGTGCCGCGGGCCGCGATCGGCGGAGGGCCCCGGGCGTCGTCGCGCTGGTCTCCCACGACACGCTGATCGCGCCATTCCGTGGTGCGGCTCTGGTGCTGTCGCTGCGTTTCCGCTCAAGGTGATCGCCCGGGGCAGGCGGTTTCCTTGACTCGCAGCCCCGCCCCCCGCATGTAGCGCCAAACCGAAGGAACCGGACGCATGGCCAGCAGATCTGACGCCGAACGACACGGCATCGCCCACAGTATCTGGGAAACGGCGAAGACCGTGTTCTGGGCGCTGCTCATCGCGGGTCTGTTCCGCACCTTGTTCTTCCAGCCGTTCTGGATTCCGTCGGGGTCGATGAAGGACACGCTGCTGATCGGCGACTTCCTGTTCGTCAACAAGATGGCCTATGGCTACTCCTACGCCTCCTGCCCCTCGGTGCGGATCGCGGCGGTCGGCCTCGACCTGTCGGCCGAGGATTTCTGCGGCTTTCTCGAGGGCGACGAGGACCGGATCTGGGGCGCCATGCCCGAGCGCGGCGACGTGGTGGTGTTCCGCCACCCGGTCACCGGCGAGGACTTCATCAAGCGCGTCATCGGCCTGCCGGGCGACCGGATCCAGGTGACCGACGGGCGGCTGTCGATCAACGACGAGCCGGTGAAGATCGAAGAGGCCGGCACCTTCACCGAGGTGATGGAGCGCCAGGGGCCGCAAGGGCTGATGCCGCGCTGCCGCAATGGCGCCGTCGGCATGGGCGCCGCCTGCGAGAAGACCCGCTACACCGAAACCCTGCCGAACGGCGTCAGCCACGACATTCTCGACATCGGACCGCAGTCCTCGGACAACACCGGGGTCTACACCGTCCCCGAGAACCAGTTCTTCTTCATGGGCGACAACCGCGACAACTCGACCGACAGCCGGGTGCCGCAGAGCGCCCGCGGCGTCGGCTTCGTGCCGTTCGAGGATCTCGTCGGTCGCGCCGACCGGATCGTGTTCTCCTCGGCCGGCCGGTCGATGCTGGCGTTCTGGACCTGGCGGTCGGACCGCTTCTTCAAGGCGGTCGAGTGAAGCTCTCGGCCGAGCTGAGGGCCTTTGCGGGCCGGTTGGGGCATGAGTTCGCGCGCCCCGAGCTGCTGTCGCGCGCGCTGACCCACGGCTCGATGTCCGGGGCGCTGCGCGACGACAACCAGCGGCTCGAGTTCCTTGGCGACCGGGTGCTGGGGCTGGTGATGGCCGAGGCCCTTCTGAGCGCCGACCGCGGTGCCAGCGAAGGCCAGATCGCGCCGCGCTTCAACGCGCTGGTGCGTCGCGAGACCTGCGCCGATGTCGCCCGCGAGCTGGAGCTTGGCGCGGTGCTGCGGCTGGGTCGCTCCGAGATGCAGTCCGGCGGCCGCCGCAAGGAGGCGCTGCTGGCCGATGCAATGGAGGCGGTGATCGCCGCGGTCCATCTCGACGCCGGCTTCGAGGTGGCACGCGCCACGGTGCTGCGGCTGTGGGGCGACCGGGTGCACCGGGTCGAGGCCGACGCGCGCGACGCCAAGACCGCGCTGCAGGAATGGGCGCAGGGCCGCGGCGAACCGCCGCCCCAGTACGACGAGATCGGCCGCGACGGTCCTGACCACGCGCCGGTCTTCACGATCGAGGCGCGGCTGGCCTCGGGGCCGGCGGAACGCGCCAGCGCCGGGTCCAAGCGGCAGGCGGAACAAGCGGCCGCGGCCGCGCTACTGAAACGGGTGAGCGAATGAACGATCATGACGACACGCCCGCGGGCGACGATGCTTCCGACCAGATCCCCGGCACCGCCATCGGCGGACCGGGCGGCGACACCAAGGCCGGTTTCGTCGCGCTGATCGGCGAACCCAACGCCGGCAAGTCGACGCTGCTGAACCGGATGGTCGGCGCCAAGGTGTCGATCGTGACCCACAAGGTGCAGACCACGCGCGCCCGGATTCGCGGCGTCGCGATGTCGGGCAGCGCGCAGATCGTCTTCGTCGACACGCCGGGGCTGTTCCGGCCGCGGCGCCGGCTTGACCGGGCGATGGTCGCCGCCGCCTGGGGCGGGGTGTCGGATGCCGACGTCGTGGTGCTGCTGGTCGAGGCGCATCGCGGCATCACCGAGGGCGTGAAGTCGATCCTCGAAAGCCTGCCCGATCGGGTCGGCCGCAGCCCGGTGGCGCTGGCGATCAACAAGATCGACCGGGTCAAGTCCGAGCAGCTGCTGGCGCTGACCAAGGAGCTGAACGACGCGCATCCCTTCACCAGCACCTTCATGATCTCGGCCGAGCGCGGCCACGGCTGCGACGCGCTGAAGACCTGGCTGGCCGAACAGATGCCGGCCAGCCCCTGGCTCTACCCCGAGGACCAGCTGGCCGATCTGCCGATGCGGATGATCGCGGCCGAGATGACCCGCGAGAAGCTGACCCTGCGGCTGCACCAGGAGCTGCCCTACGAGCTGACCGTCGAGACCGAAAGCTGGCAGGAACGCGACGACGGCTCGGCCCGGATCGACCAGATCGTCTACGTCGCCCGCGACGGCCACAAGGGCATCGTGCTCGGCAAGGGCGGCGAGACCGCCAAGGCGGTCGGCAAGGCCGCCCGCGAGGAGCTCGAGGAGTTCCTCGGCCGCAAGGTGCACCTGTTCCTGCAGGTCAAGGTGCGGCCGAACTGGCTCGAGGAAGCCGAGCGCTATTCCGAGATGGGGCTGGACTTCAAGGACGGCAACTCCTGATGCGGCTGACCGCCGGAGTCTGGGTCGGGGCCTACCTCGCCCGGCTCCGGCTGGCCGCGATCCCGGCCTTCGTCACCGCCCGCGGCGACGCGACGGCCGGCGCGGTGCTGGTCAAGCTCAACACGCTCGATGGCGCCGCGGTCTGCCACCAGCGCAGCGTCGATCTGATGACCGGCGGCCGGGTCTGGATCGTGCTGGCCGAAGGCCCCGAGGCCGAGGTCGATGCCGCGATCGAACGGCAGAAGCGCTTCGATCCCGACCTCTGGGTGATCGAGGTCGAGGATCGCGACGGCCGGACCCTGCTCGACGAACCCGGACTGGCCGACTGAGCCCTGTGGTCCGCGGTGGCTGGCGTCCGGCCCGCGTCCGGGCGATGATCCCGACATGATCGAATGGCGTGACGAGGGGGCCGTGCTCAAGGTGCGGCAGCATGGCGAGAGCTCGGCGATCGTCGAGGTCTTCACCCGGTCGCATGGCCGCCACGCCGGGGTGGTGCGCGGCGGCGCCTCGCGCAAGGTGGCGCCGATCCTGCAACCCGGGGCGCAGCTCGACGTGACCTGGAAGGCGCGGCTCGACGAACATCTCGGCGCCTTCGTGATCGAACCGCTGCGGTCGCGCGCCGCCGCCGCGATGAGCGACCGGCTGGCGCTGGCCGGGCTGAACTCGGTCGCGGCGCTGCTGGTGCTGACCCTGCCCGAACGCGACCCGCACCCGGCGCTCTACGACCGCACCATGGCGCTGCTCGACCTGCTGGGGCAGTCCGAGCTCTGGCCGCTGGCCTATCTGCGCTGGGAGATGGCGCTGCTCGAGGAGATGGGCTTCGGGCTGGATCTGGGCCGCTGCGCCGTCACCGGCGTCACCGAGGGTCTGGAACTGGTGTCGCCGCGCAGCGGCCGCGCGGTCAGCCGGGCCGGCGCCGGCGATTGGGCCGACCGGCTGCTGCCGCTGCCGCCGGTGCTGCGCGGCGAGGGCGACGCCGGGCCGGAGCAGATCGTCGCGGCGCTCGGCACCACCGGCTGGTTCATCGAGCATCGGCTGATCGGCGGTCTCGGCGACCGGCCGCTGCCGCCGGCGCGGGCGCGGCTGCTCGAGGCGATCGGCCGGCTCGGCTGAACCGGCGGCCGGGCGAGGGGGGCGGACCGGTGGCGGGTTCCGGCCCATTCGGCCCAAGGGGGCGGTTTGCGACATCGGCGGTCGTGTTCGGCACAGCCCGGGCGCGGCGAACGGGGTCTCAGGGACCTGTCCCCAAATTGACGAGTGACCGATGATTGCCCCGCGCGCTCCTATCTACCTGACCCATTCGCCGACGCCGCGCGTCGAGGACTTCGCCAGGTTGGCGGCGCTCGAGGCCGGGGCGCGCGGCATCCTGCTGTCGGTGATGCCGCTGGCGCTGTACCGCGCCTATGGCGACGCGGCGATGATCAGTGGCATCTACCTGGCGGTCGGGCTGATTTCGCTGTTCGTCGGGCTGATGCTGCCTTGGCTGAACCGCTTCGTGGCGCGGCGCTGGCTGTTCAGCGGAGTCGGGCTGTTCTACGTCGCCGGCGCCGCTCTGGCGCTGACCGGAGCGCCGGCGTTGCTGGCGCTGGCGCTGTGCCTGAACGCGCTGGCGACGGTGCTGTGGATGGTCTGCTTCAACGCCTACGTGCTGGATCACATCTCGCGCAGCGACCTCGGTCGCAACGAATCGACCCGGTTGGTCTATTCGGCGGCGTCCTGGATGATCGGCCCGGCACTGGGGGTGACGCTGTTCGACCTGTGGCGCCCGGCGCCGTTCCTGCTGTCGGCAGCGCTGGCGATCGCGGTGGTGGCGACCTTCTGGCGGATGCGGCTGGGCAACGGCCGGCAGATCACCCGGGCCAAGGCGCCGGCGGTGAACCCGCTGGCCTTCCTTGGCCGATTCCGGGCGCAGCCGCGGCTGGTCGCCGGCTGGCTGTTCGCGATGATCCGGTCCTGCGGCTGGTGGGTCTACATAGTCTATTTGCCGATCTTCTGCATCGAGGCCGGCTACGGCGATCGGCTGGCCGGGATCATGCTGTCGCTGTCGAACGCGATGCTGTTCACCACGCCGCTGATGCTGCGGCTGGTGCACCGGGTTAGCGTGCGCAGCGCGGTCCGCGGCACCTTCGCGCTTTGCGCCGCGCTGTTCGCGGTGGCGACGCTGGCCTCGGGGGTGCCGCTGACCGCGCTGGCGGCGCTGATGGCCGGGTCGGTCTGCCTGATCATGCTCGACGTCTGCGGCGGCCTGCCGTTTCTGATGGCGGTGAAGCCGTCCGAGCGCACCGAGATGGCCGCGGTCTATGCCAGCTACCGCGACGTGTCGGGTATCGTGACGCCGGCGGTGGCCGGGCTGCTGCTGACGGTGGCGCCGGTGGCGGCGATCTTCGTCGCCTGCGGTGCCGGCATGGGCGTCGCCTCGGCGATCGCCGGCCGGCTGCATCCGCGGCTCGGGGTGGCGCGCGCCGCCGCCTGATGCGCGGCACGGCAAACGGGTGACACCGCCGCGGCGGCGTGTCGCCGGCGCGCGAATCCGAATGCGTGGCCGCAGCACTTGACCTAGAGCAGGGGCATGTCCCTGTTCGCCGACCTGATGTCCCCGCACGCCCTGCTGCTGTCGCTGATCGTCGCCATCGGCGCCGGCATCGTGAAGGGCATGGTTGGCTTCGCGATGCCGATGATCATGATCTCGGCGATGTCGCTGTTCCTACCGCCCGAACTGGCGCTGGCGGCGCTTATCCTGCCGACGCTGGTGACCAACGGCATGCAGGCGATGCGCCAGGGCTGGTCCGCGGCCTGGAGCACGGTGCGGCGGTTCCGGATCTACCTGATCGCCGGCGGCGTGATGCTGGCGGTGAGCGCGCAGCTGGTGCGGCTGCTGAGCAACGACGCGCTGTTCCTGCTGATCGGCGCCCCGGTGAGCTGCTTCGCGGTGCTGCAGCTGTCCGGCTGGAAGCCGAAGATCCCCGAACGCACCGCCGGGATCGAAGCGCTGATCGGCGGTTTTTCCGGCTTTGTCGGCGGCGTCTCGGGCGTCTGGGGGCCGCCGACCGTGGCCTATCTGACGGCGATCGACGTGCCGAAGCGCGATTCGATCCGGGTCCAGGGGGTGATCTACGGCCTCGGCGCGCTGGCGCTGTCGGGGGCGCATCTGAACTCGGGCGTGCTGAACGCCGCGACGCTGCCGTTCTCGGCGCTGATGATCGTGCCGGCGGTCGGCGGCATGATGCTGGGCGGGCTGGTGCACGACCGGATCGACCAGGCGGCGTTCCGGCACGTGACGCTGATCGTGCTGCTGGTCGCCGGGCTCAACCTGGTGCGGCGGGCGCTGACCTAGTCGAGAAACACCCGGCTCGGGTGCAGCTCGGGCCCCATCAGCCGGCCGACCGCGACGGCGCGGCCCTTGTGGCTGGCCCAGGCCTCGTCGCCGTAATCGATGCCCTGGGCGATCACCGGCGCCGGGTTGCCGTTGCGCAGCCGCACCGCCGCGCTTTCGTTGCAGGTCACCTGCGGCAGATCCGCCAGACCCTCTTCCAGCGGCCGCAGGAACCGGTCCAGCGCCTCTGACCTGGCCTCGGCCTCGATCGCCTCGAGCGATACCGCGTCCTCGGTGCGGAACGGCCCCGACCAGGTCCGGCGCAGCGTCAGCACATGCGCGTGGCAGCCCAGCGCCGCCCCGAGATCGCGGGCGATCGACCGGACGTAGCCGCCCTTGCCGCAGACCATCTCGAGCGTGACGGTGTCAGAGTCGGGCCGACCGGTCAGCAGCAGGCTTTCGACATAGAGCGGCCGCGACGACAGCACCATTTCCTCGCCGGCCCGCGCCTTGGCATAGGCGCGCTCGCCGTCGACCTTGACCGCCGAGAACGCCGGCGGCACCTGTTCGATATCGCCGACGAAACGGTGCAGCGCGTCCTTGATCTCGGCGTCGGTCGGGCGCGCGTCGCTGGTCGCGATCACCTCGCCCTCGGCGTCGTCGGTGTTGGTCGCCTGGCCCAGCCGCACAGTGAAGCTGTAGGCTTTCAGCGCGTCGGTGATGTAGGGCACGGTCTTGGTGGCTTCGCCCAGCGCGATCGCCAGCAGCCCGGTCGCCGCCGGGTCCAGCGTGCCGGCGTGGCCAGCCTTCTTGGCGTCGAAGGCCCATTTGATCTTGTTGACGATGGCGGTCGATGTCGGCCCGGCGGGCTTGTCGATCACCAGCCAACCGGAAACGTCGCGGCCCTTGCGCTTGCGTGCCATGTCACTTGCCCTCGCTGAGTGAAGGCGCGTGGCCTAGCCTCCGGCGCCGCGGTCGTCAACCGGCGCCAGCACGCCGACGATCGGTCCCATCGCGAAGCCGGCGTCGGAGCGGTTCAGCTCGGGCGCGTGCAGCCGCGACACGTTGCCGTCGAAATACAGCGCCTGCGGCAGCTCGAGGTGAGTGCGGAAGAACCGGGCGAACTCGTGGAACGTCACCGGCTGGTTCGAGATCACGAACACCGCGCGGTCGCCGCTGTCGCTGCTGCCGACGCCGTTGCGGATGTGCCGCGAGGTGCTGTTGGCTAGGAATTTCGGGTGCAACTCGCCGTCGATAACCAGCATCGGACCGGATTGGGTGGCGTAGCGGCACTCCGGCGTCTCGGCCTCGTAGGCCAGCGTCTCGATGGTGCGCGCGGTGCCGTCGCCGATGCAGAACACGCCGTTCGGCAGCAGCCCGAAGTTGCCGGGGCCGGCGTTGGTCACCAGCCGCATCACCTCGGAGCCGTTTTCCAGGTACTGGCCGACCGGGCGCCGGTCGGGGTGGTACATGCCGGCGTTCATCGCGAAGGCCAGCTTGGCCTTGCCCGAGGCCTCGCGGTCGATCGCGCCGAAGCTGCCGTACAGCCCGCCGCGCGCGTCGGTCAGGAACAGCCGCAGGTCGTCGCTGGCCGGGTCGACCTCGCAGGTGGTGAAGGACAGACCTTCGAAGGTCTGGTCGGCGCAGCTGGCGGCGCGCGCCGGCGCGGTGGCCGCCCAGAGGGCGCCGGCGACCAGCGCCAGCGTGACCAGCGGCCGGCCGATCATTCCTCGAGGTCCCGCCGTACCGCGTCCTCGGACAGCAGCCGCTTGGTTTCGTCCATCCGGTCGAAGGTGCGGTCGATCTCGAAGCGCAGCTCGGGCACGAACTTCATCGACACGTTCTTGGCCAGTTGGTGCCGCAGCTCGGGGATGCTGCGGCGAATCGCGGCCAGCACCACCTCTTCGTCGCGACCGCCGAGCGGCAGCACGAAGGCCGAGGCGATCCGCAGGTCCGGGGTGACCCGGACCTCGCCGACGGTGATCGACACGCCCGACAGGTCGGGATCGTGCAGGTCGCCGCGCAGCAGCACGTCCGACAGGGTGCGGCGGATCAGCTCTCCTACGCGGAGTTGCCGTTGAGACGGGCCGGAGCCCTCGGAAAATCGGGTTTTGCTCATGGCTCCCCATCTAGTCCTCGGGCGCGGTCTTGCCAAGACGGGCGTTGTTGCGCAGGACATGGACCCCAAGGCAGCGCAAAGGGCGGGACATATGACCGAGACACCTGGAATCGTGATCATGGGCGCGGCGGGGCGGATGGGCCGGATGCTGGTCGCCGAGGTCTGCGCCAGCCCCGACGCAAGGCTGGCCGGCGCGGTGGTGCGGCCGGGCCACGACTGGGTCGGCCAGGATGTCGGCGTCGCGATGGGCGGCGCGCCGCTCGGGGTGATGGTGTCGGACGACCCGCTCGAGGCGTTGGCCCGGGCGCAGGCGGTGATCGATTTCACCAGCCCCGAGACCAGCGTCGCGACCGCGGCGCTGGCGGCGCAGGCCCGCGCCGTCCACGTGATCGGCAGCACCGGGTTTTCCGACGCCGACCTTGCCCGGCTCGGGGCGGCGGCGCGGCACGCGGTGATCGTGCGCGCCGGCAACATGAGCCTCGGGGTCAACCTGCTGACCGGGCTGACCCGGATGGTCGCGGCGGCGCTCGATGACGGCTGGGACATCGAGGTGGTCGAGGCGCATCACAACCGCAAGGCCGACGCGCCGTCGGGCACCGCCCTGATGCTGGGCGAGGCGGCGGCGCAGGGCCGCGGCGTGACCCTGTCGGAGGTGTCGGACCGCGGCCGCGACGGGATCACCGGGGCGCGGCGCCGCGGCGACATCGGCTTCGCGGCGATCCGCGGTGGCGACGTGGTCGGCGAACACGACGTGATCTTCGCCGGCGCCGGCGAACGCATCGTGCTGCGCCACATCGCCAGCGACCGGGCGATATTCGCCCGCGGCGCGTTGCGGGCGGCGCTGTGGGGCCAGGGCAGGGATCCGGGCAGCTACGACATGATCGACGTGCTCGGGCTGGCCGATCGCGGCTGAGGTGAACCGATCCGGCCCGGGCTGCGTAGAACCCCCGTCACAGGAGGTGCAGCGATGCCCGACAGATCGATTTTCAAGGCGCTCGGCCTGACGTTCGCGGCGCTGCTGGCCAGCCCGGCGGCGGCGCAGGGCTGGTCGCAGGTCGCCGACAAGGCGCAGTTCGTGGCGCTGGTGCAGGACCGCGACCTGCGGATGCCGCTGTTCGGCATCACCCTGCAGGTGCGGCCCGACGGCGGCATCACCGGCCGCGCCTCGGGGCGCGAGGTGACCGGCAGCTGGTCCTGGGAGGACGGCTTCTTCTGCCGCGAGATGGCCTGGGGCGGTCGCGAGTTCGCCGCCAATTGCCAGGTGGTCGAGACCACCGGCGACCGGATCCGCTTCGTCGCCGACCGCGGCGCCGGCAGCGCCGCCGACTTCGGCCTGCGCTGACCGCTAGAAGTCGACCGCGAGGCCGGCTTTCTCGTAGTCGCCGTAGCGCACCGGCTCGGGGCCGTCGCGGCCGCCCAGCTCGACCGGCAGCGCCGGGGCGGCGTCGGCGGCGCGGCGTCGGGCTTCGGCTTCGGCCAGCGCGCGCTGCGCGGCGGCGGGAAGATGGCTGTGGTCCGGGGTCTCGGTGGTCATCTGCGGCTCCTTGCACCCAAGCGGCGGCCTTGTGCGGCGGCCATCCGTGATATACGCCCGCTCGCGTCTCTCACAAGCCCCGGATCCGCCATGACCCAGACCCGCGACAGCGCCGACGACGGCCTGGCGGCACGCCGTGCGGCGTTGCATCTCATCGACGAGGCCACCTCGGGCCACCGGCTGCTGGCCGAGGTGATCGGCGGCGGCGCGCTGGCGCATCTGTCGCCCGCCGACCGGGCACGGGCGCAGCGCCTGGCCACCGAGACGTTGCGCCAGCTGCCGCGCGCCGACCGGCTCCTGAAGCCGTTTCTCGTGAAACAACCGCCGATCACCGTGCGCAACGCGCTGCGGCTCGGCACCGTCGAGATCGCTACCGGGGCGGCGCCGCACGGCGTGGTCAACGCGCTGGTCAACCTGGTGTCGAAGGGCAAGCGCACCGCCAGCTACAAGGGGCTGGTCAACGCGGTGCTGCGCAAGATCGCCGACCAGGGCCCCGAGGCCTGGGCCAGGCTGCCGGTGCCGAAGCTGCCGAACTGGCTGCGCGGCCCGTTGGTCGACGCCTGGGGTCGGGCCGCGGTCGACGCGATGGAAGCGGCGCAGGAGGCCGGCGCGCCGCTGGATCTCACGCCGCGCGGCGACGCCGCGGCGTTGGCCCAGGCCACCGGCGGCACGGTGCTGCCGACCGGGTCGGTGCGGCTGTCGCAGGGCGGCCAGGTTTCGGCGCTGCCCGGCTTCGAGGCCGGCGACTGGTGGGTGCAGGACGCCGCCGCGGCGATCGCCGCCAAGGTGCTGGCGCCGCAACCCGGTGAAAAGGTGCTCGACCTCTGCGCCGCGCCGGGCGGCAAGACGCTGCAACTGGCCGCCGCCGGCGCGGCTGTCACCGCGCTCGACATCTCCGACACCCGGCTCGAGCGGCTGCGCGAGAACCTGGCCCGGACCGGTCTTGGCGCCGAGGTCGTCACCGCCGACGCGCTGGGCTACGAGGCCGGCGGCTTCGACGCGATCCTGCTCGACGCGCCGTGTTCGGCGACCGGCACGATGCGCCGGCATCCGGATCTGCCGCACGCCAAGGACGGCAGCGAATTCGGCGCGCTGATCGAATTGCAGGCGACGATGATCGACCACGCGCTGACCCTGCTGCGGCCCGGTGGGCGGCTGGTGTTCTGCACCTGCTCGCTGCTGCCCGACGAGGGCGAGGTGCAGGCCGAGGAGGCGCTGGCCCGACATCCCGGGCTGGTCAACGATCGCGACGCGCTGCGGCTTCCGGGGATCGAGCCGGACTGGATCGGCCCCGAAGGGCTGCGGCTGCGGCCCGACTACTGGCCCGATCTGGGCGGCATGGACGGGTTCTTCATCGCCTGCCTGCGGCGTCCGGGCTGACCACCGGGAGGCCCGGGCCCTTCGCGTGACAGCGCCTTGCCGCGCCGCTAGCATGTCTGGCGACATTCAGCAGGGGCCTCGGGCCTCAGAACCGGCGGCACAGTGACGGACCAGCAGCGAAATTCGGTGTGGCGGGGGGCGCGGCAGGACTTCGCGGTCCGGCGCCACAGGCTGATGGACCGGCTGCACGCCCGGCTCGCCGGGCGGGTGCCGCCGGCAAGCGGCTTTTCGGTGCCGCCGGAGCCGCGCGGGCTCGGCGATCCGGTGGCCGGGCGCGACCTGGTCGCCGGCCGGTTCCTGTTCGACGGCCAGCTGGTCACCTCGCCGCAGCGCTCGATCTGGAACCTCGGCCCCGAATCGTCGCCGCAGGCGCTGCAGCTGCAGGGCTGCGGCTGGCTCGATGACCTGGCGGCGCTGGGCGACGCCGCGGCGCGGGCCCGGGCGCAGGCCTGGATCCTCGGTTGGATCGACCGCTACGGCACCGGCCGCGGCCCGGGCTGGACCCCGGAGCTGACCGGCCGCCGGTTGATCCGCTGGATCGACTACGCGCCCTTCGTGCTGCAGGCGATGGCGCCGCAGGACCAGATGCGGCTGTTCGGCAGCCTGACCCGGCAGACCGCCTGGCTGGCGCGGCGCTGGAAGACCGCCGAGCCGGGCCGCGGCCGGATCGCGGCGCTGGCCGGGCTGATCGAAGCGGCGCAGGCGCTGAGCGGTCTTCGGCTGCCTCTCGACCGGGCGGCGCAGGCGCTCGGGCAGGATGCCGCCGCGACGATCGACGCCGCGGGTGGCATCGCATCGCGCAACCCCGAAGAGCTGCTCGAGCTGGTGACCTTGCTGACCCGTGCCGCAGAGGGGCTGGCCGAGGCCGGGCTGACGCCGCCCGAAGCCGTCGGCACGGCGGTGGACCGGGCGCTGCCGGTGCTGCGGCTGCTGCGCCATGCCGACGGCGGGCTG
>JBFGEI010000006.1:0-30832 GCA_041580155.1 Limimaricola sp. | reverse complement strand
CCCGGCACCAGCGCCGCCAGCGCCGCACGCGCGACGCCACCCGCCGCGACCCGCGCCGCGGTCTCGCGGGCGCTGGACCGGCCGCCGCCGCGATAGTCGCGCAGCCCGTATTTCAGATGGTAGCTGATGTCGGCATGGCCGGGCCGGAAGGTGTTGGCGATGTCGCCGTAATCCTTCGACCGCTGGTCGGTGTTGCGGATCATCAGCTGGATCGGCGTGCCGGTCGAACGGCCCTCGAACACGCCGGACAGGATCTCGACCTCGTCGGCCTCGCGGCGCTGCGTGGTGTGCTTGCTCTGGCCCGGCTTGCGCTTGTCGAGCCAGTGCTGGATCGCGCCGACCTCGATCTCGATGCCCGGCGGGCAGCCGTCGACCGTCGCGCCAAGCGCCGGCCCGTGGCTTTCGCCCCATGTGGTGACGCGGAACAGGTGGCCGAAGCTGTTGACGGACATGGGCGCTCTCCTTGCTGCGCCGCCGGTGTAGCGCGGCCGTGCCGATGGGGAAAGGGCGGGGGCTTGCGTCCGTCGCCCGATGCTCTAGCTTCACCGCCACCTCGGGGAGCCCGTCACGGGCTGAGATGCATCGCGCGAACCCGTTGAACCTGAACCGGCTAACACCGGCGGAGGGAAGGTAACGGACACCGTCCTCCTTGCTCTTCGCTCGCATCGGAGGATGACCATGTACCATCGCCTTCCCGCGGGTCTCTGCCTCGGGCTGCTCGCCGCAGCCCCGGCGCTGGCCCAGACACCGACCCTGACCGTCTACGCGCCCGACTACTTCGGCTCTGAATGGGGTCCCGGCCCGGCGATCGAGACCGCCTTCGAGAAGACCTGCGGCTGCGACCTGCAGTACCAGACCGGCGACCTGTTGCCGCGGCTGCTGCTTGAGGGCGCGCGCACCGAGGCCGACGTCGCGATCGGCTTCGATTCGACCGAGATGAAGAAGGCTCGCGACACCGGCCTGTTCGCGCCGCATGGCGTCGACACCGCCGGGCTGACGCTGCCGATCGACTGGGCCGACGACACCTTCCTGCCGTTCGACTGGTCGTATCTCGCCTTCGTCTACGACAACGAGGCGCTGCAGGACGTGCCGCGCAGCTTCGCCGAGCTGGTCGCCGCCCCTGACGATCTGCGGATCGCGATTCAGGACCCGCGCAGCTCGGTCTCCGGCCTGTCGCTGGTGCTCTGGGCCGAGCAGGTCTTCGGCGACGACGTGGCGCAGGCCTGGGCCGATCTGGCGCCGAAGATCACCACCGTGACGCCGGGCTGGTCCGAGGCCTACGGGCTGTTCACCGAGGGCGAGGTCGACATGGTGCTGAGCTACACCACCTCGCCGGCCTACCACCTGATCGCGGAAGGCGACGCCACCGTGTCGGCGGCGATCTTCGACGAAGGCCACTACATGACGATCGAGCTGGCGGCCCGGCTGGCCGGCAGCGACAGCCCCGAGCTGGCGCAGAGCTTCATGGATTTCGTGACGACCCCCGAGTTCCAGTCGCTGATCCCGACCTCGAACTGGTCCTACCCGGCCGAACTTCCGGCCGCCGACTGGCCCGAGGGCTTCCGCGACCTGCCGATGCCCGACAAGGCGATCTGGCTGCCAGAGGACAAGGCGGCGCTGCTGCGCGATCCGGCGATCGAGGCCTGGCGCCAGGGGATGTTGCGATAACGCCGATCCCGCGCTGGCCAGGCGGTGTTGCCGCCGGGCTGGTCCTCGGCCTGACGCTGGGGACATTGGCGGCGGTGCTGTGGCGCGCCGGCGGGGCGCTGCGGCTGGCGCCGGCGGATGCCGGGGCGCTGTGGTTCACCCTGTGGCAGGCGCTGCTGTCGGCGGCGCTGTCGGTGGCGGCGGCAATTCCGGTGGCGCGGGCGCTGGCGCGGCGCCGCTTTGCCGGGCGCGGGCTGCTGGTGACGCTGCTTGGCGCGCCGTTCATCCTGCCGGTGATCGTGGCGGTGCTCGGGCTGATCGCGGTGTTCGGCCGCGGCGGCGCGCTCAACGACGCGCTCGGGCTGATCGGGCTCGGGCCGCTGTCGATCTACGGCTGGCACGGGGTGGTGCTGGCGCATGTGTTCTTCAACCTGCCGCTGGCGACCCGGCTGATCCTGCAAGGCTGGCTGTCGATCCCGGCCGAGCGGTTCCGGCTGGCCGCCAGCCTCGGCGCGCCGGTCGGACGGCTGCTGGAATGGCCGATGCTGCGCGGCGTGGTGCCGGGCGCCTTCGCGGTGATCTTCCTGATCTGCCTGACCAGCTTCGCGGTGGCGCTGACGCTGGGGGGCGGTCCCCGCGCCACCACGGTCGAGCTGGCGATCTACCAGGCGATCCGCTTCGACTTCGACCTGGGGCGGGCGGCGCTGCTGGCGGCGATCCAGTTCGGCATCTGCGCCGCGGCGGCGCTGGCGGTGCAGGCGGTGCGGCTGCCCGACACGATGGGCGGCGGCTTCGACCGGGTGGTCGAGCGCTGGGACGGCGGCGGGCTGTCGCGCGGCGTCGACGCCGTGGCGCTGTCGCTGGCCGCCGGCTTTCTGCTGCTGCCGCTGGCGATGATCGCGGCGCGCGGGCTTCCGGGTCTGGCCGATCTGCCGCCGGGGATCTGGGCCGCGGCGCTGCGGTCGCTGCTGGTGGCGCTGGGCGCCACCGCGCTGACGCTGGTGCTGGCGCTGGCGCTGGTGCTGCGCGGCGGCTGGATCGCGACGCTGTCCGGCCTGCTGCCGCTCGCCGCCTCGAGCCTGGTGATGGGCACCGGGCTGTTCGTTGTTCTTTACCCCGTCGTGGCGCCGCGCGACGTGGCGCTGCCGGTGACGGCGCTGGTCAACGCGGCGATGGCGCTGCCCTTCGCGGCGCGGATCCTCGGCCCCGCCGTGGCGCAGGCCGAGGCGGCGCATGGCCGGCTCGCCGATTCGCTGGGGCTGGCCGGCTGGACCCGGCTGCGCTGGCTGCTGCTGCCGCGGCTGCGCCGGCCGCTCGGCTTCGCGGCCGGGCTGACCGCGGCGCTGTCGATGGGCGATCTCGGGGTCATCGCGCTGTTCGCCGGGGATGGCCAGGCGACGCTGCCGCTGATGATGGTGCGGCTGATGGGCGCCTACCGGATGGAGCAGGCGGCCGGCGCGGCGCTGCTGCTTCTGTCGCTGAGCCTGGCGCTGTTCTGGATCTTCGACCGCGGCGGGAGGGCCGATGCTGACGCTTGAAAACCTGCGGCTGCAGCAGGACGACTTCTCGCTCGCGGCCGATCTGGTCCTGCCCGATGGCGGCGTGGTCGCGGTGCTGGGGCCGTCGGGCGGCGGCAAGTCGACGCTGCTGGCGGCGATCGCCGGGTTTCTCGCGCCTGCCGCGGGGCGGGTGCTGTGGAATGGCGTCGATCTGACGCCGCTGCCGCCGGCGCGGCGTCCGGTGTCGATCCTGTTCCAGGACAACAATCTCTTCCCGCATCTCACGGTGGCGCAGAACCTGGCGCTCGGGCTCGACCCGCGCGGCCGGGTCACCGCGGAGCAGCGTGACGCGATGACCGAGGTCCTGCGCCTGGTCGGCCTGTCGGGGCTGGAGCGCCGGCGCCCGGCGGCGCTGTCGGGCGGCCAGCAAAGCCGCGCGGCGCTGGCGCGGGTGCTGCTGTCGGGGCGGCCGCTGGTGCTGCTGGACGAGCCGTTCTCGGCGCTGGGGCCGGGGCTGCGGGCCGAGATGCTCGACCTCGCGGCCTCGGTGCTGGGCGGGGCGGGGCGCTGCCTGCTGATGGTGACGCACGACCCCGAGGATGCGCGGCGGATCGCCAGCCACGTGGTGGTCGTCGAGGACGGCGTCGCCGCAGCGCCGCAGCCGACCGCGGCGCTGCTCGCCGATCCACCGGCCGGGCTGCGCGCCTATCTCGGCCGCTAGGCGCTGACGCCGCGCGCCACGCGCGCGGCGCGGCCCAACGGGAGGCGCCGCCTTGCGGCAACGACGGGCGGGAGCCCGCCGCCTCCGGGCAAGGCCGTCGACGAGGCGCGCTTCGCGGGGCAGGGGGGCCACGAAAAAGGGCGCCCCGCGGGGCGCCCTCGATCATCGGTCCGGATCGCGTCAGTCGTCGCGACGGCCGTGCTTGACCTTGTGCCAGACCCGCTTGTTGGTCAGGTACAGCAGCACCGCGAGGATCGACAGGAACAGCACGCCGGTGAAGCCGGCCTGCTTGCGGCCCATCATCTTCGGCTCGGCGGTCCACATCAGGAACGCGGCGACGTCGGCCGATTCGCTGCGCACGTCGGCCGCGTGGCCGTCGGCATAGGTCACGTCGTCACCCAGAAGCGGCGGCGGCATCGAGATCCAGCTGCCGGGCACCTCGTGGTGGCCTTCCTCATCGACGCATTCCTCGGGGAAGCCGCCGGTCGCGAAGGCGATGTTGTAATAGCCCGGGAAGTCCTCCGGCGCGCAGGCCGGTGCCTCTTCGTAGCCCGCGAGCAGCGACGCGATGTACTCCGGTCCGCCGATGCCGTTGACCAGCTGGCTGATGCCGGTGCCGTAGGGCCCGTGGAATGCGGCCCGCGACTTCGCCATCAGCGACAGGTCGGGCGCCGTCGGCAACGCGCTTCCGGGGAAGTGGTCGGCCGGGGTGGCGGGGCGGAAGTCGCCTTCGCCGTCGGCCAGCGCCTGGTCGAACACCTCGTACTGCGCCGCATAGGCGCGGGTCTGGTCCTCGGGCAGCGCCGGGCCGCCCTCGTCGTGCAGGTTGCGGAAGTAAACGTACTTCAACCCGTGACAGGCGGCGCAGACCTCGGTGTAGACTTGGAGGCCGCGCTGCAGCTGGTGTTCGTCATAGGCGCCGAAAGGGCCTTCGAAGGAGAAGTCGTAATCCTCGATCTCGACTTCTGTCGCGGCGATCGCCGGGGCGGCGACGAGCCCCAGCGACGCCACGGCAGCGAGCGTGAAAGTTCTGAGCATGGTGCGGTCCTTTCTCACTCGGCCGGGTTCACGAGGGTCTTCGTGCCGCCGGTCGTCGGCTCGTAATGCGCGTTGAAGTCGTCTTCGATGGTCGCCGGCGGGGTCAGCGGCTTTTCGATCACCCCGAGCAGCGGCAGCACGACCAGGAAATAGCCGAACCAGTAGGCCGCGCCGATCAGCGAGATGTACGGGTAGATGTCTTCTGCCGGCATCGCCCCGACCCACATCAGCACGATGAAGTCGACGACCAGCAGCGCGAACCACCACTTGAACATCGGACGGTACCGGCCCGAGCGCATCGACGAGGTGTCGAGCCAGGGCGCCAGCGCCATCACCGCGATCGCGCCAAACATCGCCAGCACGCCGAAGAACTTGGCGTCGATGATGCCGAAGCTGATCCAGTTGGCGAACATCACGATCCAGACGTCGGCGGTGAAGGCGCGCAGGATCGCGTAGAACGGCAGGAAGTACCATTCCGGCACGATATGCGCCGGGGTCGCCAGCGGGTTGGCCTCGATGTAGTTGTCGGGGTGGCCGAGGTAGTTCGGCATGAAGCCGACCACGGCGACGAAGATCGCCAGGATGATCGCCAGCGCGAACAGGTCCTTCAGCACGAAGTAGGGCCAGAACGGCAGGGTGTCGCGCTTGGCTTCTTCCTTCGACCCGCGGCGCACTTCGACGCCGGTCGGGTTGTTGTTGCCGGTCGAGTGGAAGGCCCAGATGTGGACCACGACCAGGCCCGCGATCACGAAGGGCAGAAGGTAGTGCAACGAGAAGAACCGGTTCAGCGCCGGCTGGCCGACGGCCGAAGCCCCGAGCAGCCAGGTCTGGATCGCCTCGCCGACCAGCGGCACGGCGCCGAACAGGCCGGTGATCACCGCGGTGCCGTGGAACGACATCTGACCCCAAGGCAGCACGTAGCCCATGAAGCCGGTGGCCATCATCAGCAGGTAGATCAACATGCCGATGATCCAGGTGACCTCACGCGGGGCCTTGTAGGACCCGTAGTAGAGGCCACGGAAGATGTGCAGGTAGACCGCCACGAAGAACAGCGAGGCGCCGTTCGCGTGCATGTAGCGCAGCATGTAGCCGCCGTTCACGTTGCGCATGATCTCTTCGACCGAGCGGAACGCCATGTCGACATGCGGCGTGTAGTGCATCACCAGCACGATGCCGGTGACGATCTGCAGAACCAGGGTGAAGGTGAGGACGATGCCCCAGATCCACATCCAGTTCAGGTTCTTCGGCGTCGGGAACATCAGCGTGTCGTAAAGCAGGCCGAGGATCGGAAGACGGCTGTTGAGCCAGCGCTCACCGCCCGTCTTCGGTTCGTAGTGGTCGTGGGGGATACCGGACATCTGGGTCTCTCCTCAGCCGAGCTGGATGGTCGTCTCGTCGACGAATTCAGCGACGGGAATGGGCAGGTTGCGGGGCGCGGGGCCTTTGCGGATGCGGCCGGCGGTGTCGTAATGCGAGCCGTGGCACGGGCAGAACCAGCCGCCGAAATCGCCCTGTTCGCCCAGCGGCACGCAGCCGAGGTGGGTACAGACGCCCATCTGCACGAGCCAGGTGCCGGTCTCGTCCAGCGCGCGGTTCTCGTCGGTGGCGGGGGCTTCGCCGGGCAGGTTCGCGTTGTAGGCGTCGCCGTCGGGCAGCGAGGCCACGTCGACCTCGCGCGCGGCGGCGATCTCTTCCTCGGTGCGGGCCCGGATGAACACCGGCTTTCCCTGCCACAGCACGGTCAGCTGGGTGCCCGGCTGGACGCCCGAGACGTCGACCCGGATCGAGGCCAGCGCGAGCACGTCGGCCGAGGGGTTCATCTGGTTGATCAGCGGCCAGACCGCGGCGCCCGTGACGACGGCTCCGGCCCCGGCGGTGGCGTAGTAGAGAAAATCGCGGCGGGTGCCCTGATGATCGTCTGCATGTGACACTGGGGTGCATCTCCGGTAGGGGTTGGGCGGCAGGGCCCGTACGGAATAAAACCACAGGCGGGAACCCGCCTGACGTTCCGGCGCTGTTTAGCCATCAATGCTGCGCCAGTCCAGCGGACAATACCGCGCAGGGTGGCGCCTCGGCCAGCCGCAAGTGGTGCTGACGAAACCGTGAATCGAGACCGCCGCAATGATACATCAGAGCCTTCATGGATCCTGCCATTGCGGCGCGCTGCGCTGGCGGCTCGGACGGCTGCCGGCACAGGCGACCGAATGCAACTGCTCGATCTGCCACCGGCTCGGCGCGATCTGGGCCTACGGCCGCCTGGACGAGGTCGCGCTGATCGCCGCCCCGGCGGCGCTGCACCGGTACCGCCATGGCGACGAGACGCTTGAATTCTGCAGTTGCCGGCACTGTGGCTGCACGACGCATTGGCAAGGCCGCAGTGCTGGCGACGACGAAATCCTGCGGGTCGGGCTCAATCTGAGAATGGCGCCGGCGGCGGCGCTCGACGCGGTGACGATCCGCCGGTTCGACGGCGCCGACAGCTGGCAATTTCTCGATTGATCCGGCGCGCCGCGGTCTCGTTGCAGGAATGCGACAACAGGAATTTGAAATTTCCGTGGCTTGTCGGGGGCGACGGCGGGGTCTAATTCATGCAATATAGATCTCCGTCAATTTGCCGCCCTCAGTCCGTTGGATTACTGCCGATGCTCCGCCTTGTCGCCCTTGCCGCCCTGACCCTCGTTCCCGGCCTCGCCGCCGCGGAAGTCGAGCTCAGCTTCTACGGCGGCGTTCAGGGCGCGCCGCATTCCGGCGTCACCGTGCGCGGCGACGACGTCGTGACCGACAACGACTTCACCGCCGGCTGGGATGGCAATTCCTTCGACGCGCCGCCGTATTACGGTGTCCGCGCCACCTGGTGGCGCAGCGAGACCTTCGGCTTCGGCGTCGACCTGAACCACACCAAGGTCTACGCCGATGACGAGACGCTAGCGGCCACCGGCTACGAGCATTTCGAATTCAGCGACGGGCTCAACATCCTGACGCTGAACGCCTATCGCCGTTGGCCCGACGCGGTTGGCGGGGTCACGCCCTATGTCGGCGGCGGTCTCGGCATCGCGGTGCCGCGGGTCGAGCTGAAGGACGGCGACTCTATCACCGACGAATACCAGATCACCGGCCCCGCGGTCGCGCTGATGGCCGGTGCCAGCTACGAGCTGACCGACCAGCTGTCGCTGTTCGGCGAATACAAGGGCACCTTCTCGAGCAACGAGGCCGATCTCGACACCGGCGGCACGCTCGAATCGGATATCGTGACCAACGCGCTGAACCTCGGCGTCAGCTTCAACTTCTGATCGGTCGATCACCGCGCAGGGCCCGTCGGCAGAGATGCCGGCGGGCCCTGCGCGTTTTCGGGCTTCAGGCCGGCGGTGCGGTGGCGATCATGCTGTCGCGCTGCGCGAATCGGGCCTGCCAGGCGGCCAGCTGCGGCCGCCCGGCGCGCCAGTCGCGCGCCGCGTGGCGCAGGTCGAGATACTCCAGCGCGCAGCCGGTCGCGATCTGGCCGATGTCGAGATTGCCCTCGAGGTTAGACACCCAGCGCGCTTCGATCGCGTCGAGCGCCCGCGCCACCTTGAGCCATTGCCCCTCGATCCAGCCCTGCGAGCGCTCGCCCTCGGGCCGCACCCGGTTCTCCAGCACCATCGCCACCGCGGCGTCCATGATGCCGTCGGCGGTCGCCTCGAGCGTCAGCACCTCCCACAGGCGGGTTTCGGGGTAGAGCCGGCCGCCGGCCTGCGCGTCGAGAAACCGGGTGATCACCCGGCTGTCGTACAGCGCCGGGCCGTCGTCGCGGATCAGCGCCGGGATCTTGCCCAGCGGGTTGGCGTGCATCACCTCGGCCGGGTGGCCCAGCGGGTTGGTCGCGGCGACCACCTCCTCGACCTGGTCCGACTGGCCGGTTTCGTGCAGCACCACGCGCACCTTGCGCGCGAACGGCGAGGCGGGGGATGTGAGCAGTTTCATGTGGAACACTCCGTTTGTCGGAGCGCAGTCAACCAGCGGCCCGAGCCGCGCGCAAGGGGCGGCGCCGGGGCGCCGTCGCGCCCCGGCGACGTGCCGTCGCTGAATGGATTCCAGATATATCGCGACCGGCAGGATGCGGCCACGGGTGCCCAGGACCGACCCGCAGATCCCCGTTTCCGCGACGGACTCGATGCCGAAGGGCGGCGTCAGGCCAGCAGTCGAATGCCGTCGCGGCCCAAGATGCGCAACTCGACGATGCGACCTTCGATCTGCGGTTCGGCGACCTGCACCTCGGCGAATTGTTCGGTGCGGCCCATGCCGGGGTTCTCCATCAGAACCCGGTGGGTCTTGCCGACCTGCGCCGCCAGATGCGCGTCGACGACCCGGTCGCCGGCGGCGCGCAGCCGGGCAGCGCGGGACTTGATCAGCTTGCCGTTCACCGCCGGCATCCGCGCCGCCGGTGTGCCGGGGCGGGGCGAATAGGGGAACACGTGCAGCCAAGTCAGGTGGCAGTCGTCGACCAGCTTCAGCGAGTTCTCGAACATCGCCTCGGTCTCGGTTGGAAACCCTGCGATGATGTCGGCGCCGAAGGTCATCTCGGGGCGCAGCCGCCGCGCCTCCTCGGCGAATTTGATGGCGTCGTCGCGCAGGTGGCGGCGCTTCATCCGCTTCAGGATCATGTCATCGCCGTGCTGCAACGACAGGTGCAGATGCGGCATCAGCCGCGGCTCGGTGGCGATCGCCTGCATCAGCGCCTCGTCGACCTCGATCGAATCGATCGACGAGATCCGCAGCCGCGGCAGGTCCGACACCAGCTTCAGGATCCGCAGCACTAGGTCACCCAGCCGCGGCGTCGCCGGCAGGTCGGCGCCCCAGGAGGTCAGGTCGACGCCGGTCAGCACGATTTCCTCGTAGCCGCGCTGCACCAGCCGCTTGATCTGGTCGACCACGACGCCGGCCGGAACCGACCGCGAATTGCCGCGGCCGAAGGGAATGATGCAGAAGGTGCAGCGGTGGTCGCAGCCGTTCTGCACCTGCACATAGGCGCGCGACCGGGTGCCGAAGCCGTCGATCAGGTGGCCGGCGGTCTCGGTGACCGACATGATGTCGTCGACCTGCACCGCCTCGGTCGCGCCGATCAGGTCCGGCGCCATGCCGGCCCAGGTCGCCGGGTTCATCTTCTCGGTGTTGCCGATCACCAGGTCGACCTCGGCCATGTCCGAGAATCGCTTCGGGTCGGTCTGCGCGGCGCAGCCGGTGACGATGATCTTGGCGGTCGGGTTCTCGCGCCGCAAACGGCGGATTTCCTGGCCGGCCTTGCGCACCGCCTCGGCGGTGACGGCGCAGGTGTTGACCACCACTGCGTCCTCCACCCCGGCCTGCGCCGCGAGATCCTTCATCGCCTCGGTTTCGTAGGCGTTGAGCCGGCAGCCCATGGTGGCGAAGATCGGTGCCTTGCGGTCCATCACAGCCTCCAGACGCCGTCGAACACATGCGCGGTGGGGCCGGTCATCCAGACCCCGTCGTCGCGCCAGTCGACCTGCAGCGTGCCGCCGTCGAGATCGATGGTCACGCGGCGCCCGGTCAGCCCTCGCCGCGCGGCGGCGACGGCGACGGCGCAGGAGGACGACCCCGAGGCCAGCGTCAGCCCGGCGCCGCGTTCCCAGACCCGCATCCGAATCCGGTCGGGACCGGTGATCTGCGCCAGTTGCACGTTGGTCCGCGCCGGGAACAGCGGGTGGTGTTCATGCGCCGGACCAAAGCGCTCCAGGTCCACCGCCTCGGCGTCGTCGACGAAGAAGCTGCAATGCGGATTGCCCATGCCGGTGGCGGTCGGGGCACCGTCGATCGGCAGTTCCAGCGTGTCCATCGCGCGGGCCAGCGGGATCTCGGCCCAATCGGTCTGCGGCTGGCCCATGTTGACCGACATCAGCCCGTCGCCGGCATCGCGCGCCGCCAGCGCGCCACGGTCGGTGGTGATCGCCAGCGCGGCCACGCCGCGGCGGTCCATCTCCCAGCGGGCGATGCAGCGGGTGGCGTTGCCGCAGGCCGCCGAGGTCGAGCCGTCTGCGTTCCAGAAGGTCAGGTGCAGGTCGGCGCCGGTGGCGTCCGAGATCACCGCGAGCTGGTCGAAACCGACGCCGCGATGCCGGTCTGCCATGGCGATGGCGAGCGCCGGCGTCACCGCCACGGGGGCGGTGCGCGCGTCGATCACGACGAAGTCGTTGCCAAGGCCGTGCATCTTCATGAACGGCAGGCCGGAGGGGGTCTTGTCCTGCATGGCGGGGCCATAACAAAGCCGGAAAACTTTATCCAGCAATTCGATAATTTTGCGGTTGACCGCCCGAGTCGCTCCCACTAGGTAGCCCCCCAGTGGGCCGTTAGCTCAGTTGGTAGAGCAACTGACTTTTAATCAGTGGGTCGCAGGTTCGAATCCTGCACGGCTCACCACTGATCCAGAAATCTCCCGGGATGCCCGGGGTTTGGCAGCCAGGCTCGCGACAGCGTCAGCCCGAATCCGGGTCGATCGTCGCGCGGCCGTCAGCCTGATTTCGGGATCCGTGGTGCGGGGCTCAGCGCCCGCGCCCCAAGGTGTCTCCAAGCGACAGCGTCGGGATCAATTCGACCAACTCGCCACCGCCCTGATCGGGGCCGGTGTGCCGCGCCGCGATGATCCGCGCCGCCTGCTGGCCGATCTCGCGGCGACAGGCGTCCATCGTCGCCAGCTGCAGCGGCAGCCCGTCGAGCAGCTCGACCCCGTTGAAGCCGGCGAGTCCGACCCGCTTCGGGATCTCGATGCCCTGTTCGAGCAGCCACAAAAGCCCGCCGGCGCCGATCATGTCGTTCGAGTAGTAAAGAAAGTCGATGTCCGGGGTCCGCTCGAGCAGCGCCGCGGTCATCTCGCGGCCCTTCTTCAGCGCCGAGCCGCCGGAGTAGAACTCCTGGTCGGCGATCTCGACCCCGGCGCGGCCCAGCGTCCGGGTGAAGCCTTCGAAGCGCTTGCGGGCGCGGTGGTCGGCAGGCATCTTGGTGCCGAGAAAGCCGATCCGCTTGTAGCCTTGGCGCAGGATTTCCTCGGCCATCTCGCGGCCGGCGCGGCGGTGGCTGATGCCGACGCAGGCGTCGATCGGCGCGCCGTCGGTGTCCATGATCTCGACCACCGGGATCCCGGCCCGGTTCAGCATCGCCCGGCTGGCGTCCGAATGCTCGAGCCCGGCGATGATCACCCCCGAGGGGCGCCAGGACAGCATCTCGAACAGCACCTGCTCCTCGGTGTCGCTGAGATAGTCGGTGACCCCGACCACCGGTTGCAGCCCGGTGCCGGCCAGCGTCTCGGAGATGCCCGACAGCACTTCGGGGAACACCATGTTGCCCAGCGACGGGATGATCACGGCGACCAGGTTGACCCGGCTCGACGCGAGCGACCCGGCGATCCGGTTCGGCACGTAGCCCAGCTTCTTGGCGGCGGCGCGGACCTTTTCGCGGGTCGGCTCGCTGACGTCGCCCTTGTTGCGCAGCACCCGGCTGACGGTCATTTCGCTGACGCCCGACAGTTCGGAGACGTCGCGCAGGGTCAGGGGGCGGCGGGGCGGTGGCATCATGATCGGGTCTCTGGGCATCTGCGGCGTCGCTGTGGTTTACCTGTCGGCGGCGGCATGTCCAAGCGACGTTGACGCATCGGCCAAAGCGGGGCATGACGGGGCGGCGTGGCCCCGTGGCTCAACTGGATAGAGCAATCCCCTCCTAAGGGATAGGTTACAGGTTCAAGTCCTGTCGGGGTCACCAGCGCCGCAGCGGCGCGTCAGACCATCCGGATCACGTCCTTGTCGATCGCCAGCATGTAGCCGCGCCGGGCGATGTTCTTGACCAGCAGCTCGCTCACCATCTGGTTGCCCAGCGTGTCGCGCAGCCGCTTGATCCGGGTCGCCCCCGCCGCCTCGTCGCAATCGGCCGCCGAGCGGCCCGAGATCACCGCCTCGATTTCCGACCCCGACAGCACCTCGTCGTCCATCCGCGCCTCGGCCAGCACCGACAGCGTCTCGATCGCCGCCGGGGTCAGCTTGAATTCGAAGTTGTTGAGATAGACCACGTTCTGGTCGCGGCTGATCAGCAGCGAATTGACCTCGATGCCCTTGCGCTCGATCTGGCCCATCCGGCGGTTCAGCTGGATCAGCATCACCAGGAAGGCGACGGCGGCGATCAGCATGGCGCTGGCGAAGACCAGCAGCACGAAGATCACGAAGCGGTAGGAGGACAGCGTGTCGGAAAACGCGGTGCCGGACTGGGCGAGGATCTCGAGCAGCTTGATCTCGGCCTGGGTGGTCAGATCGTCGTTGGCGACGAACAGCCGCTCGACCCGGGCGTTGAAGGCGTTGCCGTCGGGCAGGTTGACGAACAGCAGCACCGCAGCGCCGATCAGCAGCAGCGCGATGGCGCCGATTCCCGCGATGACGATCCTGTTGCCGGTCTGACGCGCCTCAGTAGCGGAGGTAGTAGTCGCCTGCACTGTCCTGCCTCTTCGCCAGCCCTGTCTCGTCGAACAGGCCCATGACGGCAAGCAGCTGCCAGCCGTCGGCCCGAAGCCGCGGCGCGAGTTCGTCGGACGCGGCCTCGATGTCGTCGCACGGACCGTTGATCTGGGCAACGCCGTAATGCAGGCGCAACGGCGCGTCCTGCTTGGCCTTGTAATCGGCGTAGCAGTCGGCGGCGGCGCCGGATCCGGCGCCGATCGCGATGAGGGCAAGGGCTGTGAAGATGGTTTTCATGATGACCCAACATGCGGATTTACCAATCGTTATTCAATAACACGCAGCCTTCCGCCTACGGTTATTGCCTGTCAGCGGCCAAGCGACGATCTTGGCCGCAAGACCTGCACCACCCGGCTCACACCATCGCCGTCCGCAGGGCACGCCCGAGGAGACCGAGACATGGCACGAAGCATCATCGCCGCGACCCTGGCCCTTTCCCTGGGCGTGAGCGGCCTGGCACCGACCCCGGTGCAGGCCGACAACAAGGATTTCGGCAAGATCCTCGCCGGCATCGTCACGCTCGGCGTGCTGGGCGCCGCGATCCACGAGGACCGGCAGAATCGCGAAGAGCGGCGGGCCCGGTCGCGTGATGAAGACAACGACAACCGTGGCCGCGGACGCGGGCGGGATCGCGACGATGACGACGACGACGATGACGACGATGACGATGACGATGACGATGACGATCGCAAGAGCGCCAAGCGCGACGACGGCGCCGACCGGGCCCGCGAGGCGATCCGCCGGATCGAGGATCTGATGCAGGCGACCCGCGGCAACGAGGCCGCGGCGCAGGCCCGGGCCGAGGCGGCACGCCGCGCCGAGGCCGACCGCTTTGCCGAGATCGCCCGCGCCGCCGATGCCGCGCGCCGCGCCGAGGCGGCGCGCCGTGCCGAGGCAGACCGCCGCGAGGTGGCGCGCGCCGATATCCCCGAGCGGGACAGCCGGATCATCACGACCACGCCGCGCGACGAGGTGACCCGCGACCAGCTGCGCGATTGGACGCCGGCGCCCGTCGCCAGCGCACCGGCCAGCCCGGGGCAGAACGAGATCCCGTTCACCTGCCTGACCCGGCGCCAGATTGATTTCGAGCTGACCTCGATGGTCGATGGCGATTGCCTCGACGAATATCCCCAGCTCAGCCGTAGCCTGCCTCTCGATTGCGCGGTGACCCAGCGCAGCGACGGCCGCATTCTCAGCGGCTACGACACCGATTGCCTGCGCGGGCGCGGCTACAGGATTGCCGTCCGGTAATCCGGACGTGCAGAGGTGCGGCGCTTGCCCCAGTTGTCGCACCGCCCCGGGGGCGGAGAGCTCATGCTCTCCGCCCTCCATTTCATCCGGCCGGTTGATCGGCGGCGGCTGCCGGTCCAGAACCGGCGCATGACACCCGATTTTTCACATGAACTCGCCGCCCGCGCCCGCGGGCTGATCCGAATCTGCGGCGTCGACGAAGTCGGCCGCGGCCCGCTTGCCGGGCCGGTGACCGCGGCGGCGGTGATTCTGGACGCGGACCGGATTCCCGGCGGTCTCGATGACAGCAAGAAGCTGACCGCGGCGCGGCGCGACCGGCTGGCGGCGCAAATCTGGGACCAGGCCGAGGTCGCGATCGGCCATGCCAGCGTCGCCGAGATCGACGAGATCAACATCCTGCGGGCCTCGCACCTGGCGATGCTGCGCGCGGTGCAGGGGCTGCGCTCGGCGCCCGAGCTGGCGCTGATCGACGGCAACATGGTGCCGCGCGACTTCGGATACCCGGCCGAGACGCTGATCGGCGGCGACGCGCGGTGCCTGTCGATCGCCGCCGCGTCGATCGTCGCCAAGGTCGCGCGCGACCGGATCATGACCGAGCTGTCGCAGAGTTATCCCGGCTACGGCTGGGAAAAGAACATGGGCTACGGGACGCGGGTGCATGGCGCCGCACTGCTAGATCTGGGGATAACTCCGCATCATAGGCGTAGTTTCAAACCTATCCACAACATCTTGTATCAAGCCGAAAACGTAACCGGCTGATTCGAAAAAGATTTTGACACCGACTCACCTCTGACTCATAGTTATCCACAAGCAACGGCGGACCACCGTCGGTGATCAGAGGCATATCCATGACCGTGAAGACCGGAACCCGGGGTGCGAAAGCACTCCCGCTGAACACTATTCTTGCGGGCGACTGCATCGAAGAGATGAAACGGCTGCCCGACGCCAGCGTCGACCTGGTCTTTGCGGATCCGCCGTACAATCTCCAGTTGCGTGGAGAGCTGATGCGGCCGGACAATTCCAGGGTCGACGCGGTCGACGACGCCTGGGACAGCTTCGACAGCTTCGCGGTGTACGACGCCTTCACCAAGGCCTGGCTGGCCGAGGCCAAGCGGATCCTGAAGCCGGCCGGGGCGCTCTGGGTGATCGGCAGCTATCACAACGTGTTCCGGCTGGGCGCCGAGCTGCAGAACCAGGGGTTCTGGATTCTCAACGACGTGGTCTGGCGCAAGTCGAACCCGATGCCGAACTTCCGCGGCAAGCGGCTGACCAACGCGCATGAGACCCTGATCTGGGCCTCGCGCTCGGAGGGCGCGAAATACACCTTCAACTACGAGGCGCTGAAGGCGCTCAACGAAGGCGTGCAGATGCGCAGCGACTGGGTGCTGCCGATCTGCACCGGCCACGAGCGGCTGAAGGACGACAGCGGCGCCAAGGCGCATCCGACCCAGAAACCCGAATCGCTGCTGCACCGGGTGCTGGTCGGCACCACCAACCCCGGCGACGTGATCCTCGACCCGTTCTTCGGCTCGGGCACCACCGGCGCCGTGGCGAAGTCGCTGGGCCGGAACTTCATCGGCATCGAGCGCGAGGAAAGCTACCGCAAGGTCGCGGAAAAGCGGCTTGCCGCGGTGCGGCCCTACGACGCCGAGGCGGTGCAGGTGACCACTTCGAAGCGCGCCGAGCCGCGCGTCGCTTTCGGCGTGCTGGTCGAGCGCGGCATGCTGCGCCCGGGCGAGGTGCTGATGAGCATGAACGGCCGGCACAGCGCCAAGGTGCGCGCCGACGGCACGCTGATCGGCGCCGATGTGAAGGGATCGATCCACCAGGTCGGGGCGCATCTCGAAGGCGCGCCGTCGTGCAACGGCTGGACCTACTGGCACTTCAAGCGCGACGGCGTCACCGTGCCGATCGACCTGCTGCGGCAGCAGATTCGCGCCGAGATGCTGGAAGGTTAAGCCCTAGAGCCGCCGCGGCAGCGGCAGCTCGCCGCGCTTGTAGGGGCCCCAGTCGGTGACTTCTGGGTAGTGCAGCCGGCGCCAGGCCCGGACCCGCGGGTTCATCACCCGGCGCCAGATCGGCGGGATCATCGCCGCGATGCCCATCACCGGGTAGCCCTGCGGCAGCTGCGGCGCCTCGCTCTCGGGGTAGGTCTGCAGCAAGGGGTAGCGCCGATCCGGCTTGGTGTGGTGGTCCGAGTGGCGCTGCAGGTTGATCAGCAGCCAGTTCGACGCGCGGTGCGAGGCGTTCCACGAATGCCGCGGCTGCACCGCGTCGTAGCGGCCGTCGCCCAGGTGCTTTCGGGTCAGCCCGTAATGCTCGATGTAGTTCACCAGCTCGAGATGCCAGGCCGCGACCAGCGCCTGGAAGCCGAACAGTAGCAGCCCCTCGGGGCCGCCGAGCCGCAGCGCCAGCGCCAGCATCGCCGCCTGCAGCGCGGCGTAGCGCCAGAACGGGTTGCGCCGGCTGCGCATGGTCAGGCCGCGTCGCGCCAGCAGCCGGGCTTCGGCGTCCCAGGCGTCGCGCGGGCAGCGCCGCATCACCCGCAGGAAATAGCGGTGGAACCCTTCGTTGTAGCGCGCGGTCACCACGTCGCCGGGGGTGCCGACATGGGTGTGATGCACCCGCAGGTGATGCGACCGGAAATGCGAATACAGCACCATCGCCAGCAGCAGGTCGCCAAGCCAGCGTTCGGTCCGGTTGCGCTGGTGCAGCAACTCGTGCGCGTAGACGATGCCGATCGCGCCCGACACCACGCCCTGGCCGAAGAACAGCCCGGCCTTTTCCCAACCGCCGAGATGCCCGGCCCGGGTAACGTAATAGACCAGCCCGAAGGTCATCGCGGCCTGCACCGGCACCCAGATCATGGTCAGCAGCCGATGCAGCAGCAGCGCCGATTCCGGGGTGTCGGGATCGGCGTTGGAACTGTCGATGCCGCCGACCAGGTCGAGAAGGTCGAACAGCAGCCAGGCGAAGGCCGGCAGCAGCAGCACCGCCCAGCCGCCCTGCGTCGCGGCGATCACCGCCAGCGGCAGGGTCAGCAGAGACAGCCAGAACGGCAGCGCGCCGCGCAGCAGCGTCCGGGTTTGGCGGGGCGGGGCGGAGATCTCGGTCATCGGGGCAGCCTAGCCGCGCCGGGGTTACCGCTCAATTGCCAAACCGGCGGCCAACTCGGGGGCCGCGATGTCGTGGACCTTGCGCATCACCGTCGGCAGCGCGGCGGCGCGGAAATCGGCCGCCGGCACCAGCTCGCCGCGCTCCGGGTTCACGCCGGCCAGCCGCGCCGCCATCACCGTCAGCCGCAGGTGGAAATGGGTGAAGGTGTGCCGCGCCTCGCCGATCTCGCGCCAGTCGGCGGCGGCCGGCGGCGCCGGTTCGGGGGTTTCGGACCAGTCCGACCCGGGAAACCCCAGCATGCCGCCCAGCAGGCCACTGTCGGGCCGGGTCTCGACCAGCCAGGCGCCGTCGGCGGTGCGGCCGACATAGGCGTAGCCGTGGCGCAGCGGTTTCGGTTTCTTCGGGGTCTTGGCCGGCAGCATCGCGGCGCTGCCGGCGGCCCGCGCCAGGCAGGGCGCGCGCAGCGGGCAGATGCCGCAGGCCGGGTTGCGCGGGGTGCAGATCGTCGCGCCGAGATCCATCACCGCCTGGGCGTGGTCGCCAGGGCGCTGCCGTGGCGTCAGCCGCGCCGCCAGCCGGGTCAGCTCGGGCTTGGCGGCGGGCAGCGGGGTATGGATGTCGAACAGCCGCGCCATCACCCGTTCGACATTGCCGTCGACCACCACCTCGGACCGGTCGAAGGCGATCGCGGCGACCGCGGCGGCGGTGTAGGGGCCGATGCCGGGCAGGGCGCGCAGCGCATCCAGCGTGTCGGGAAACACACCGTCGTGCCGATCGACCACGGCGCGGGCGCATTTCAGCAGGTTGCGGGCCCGGGCGTAGTAGCCAAGCCCGGCCCACTCGGCCATCACCTCGGCGTCGGGCGCGGCGGCAAGATCGGCGACGCTCGGCCAAAGCGCGGTGAATCGCTCGTGGTACTTGCGCACCGCCGCGACGGTGGTCTGCTGCAGCATCACCTCGGACAGCCAGACCCGGTAGGGATCGGGGCGGATCCCGGCGGCGCGGTCGGCCGGGCCGGTGCGCCAGGGCATGGCGCGGGCGTTGCGGTCGTACCAGGCCAGCAGCTCGGCGGTCATCTGCGCATCTGTCACCCGAAACTCCTCTGGCCGGACCCGGTCCCGATCTAGTAGGTATGGAGCCATCATGAAACAGCGCCGATACTCCACGACACGCGGTTTTGCGCAGGCCTCCGGCCTGATGCAGAGCCGAATCCGCAGCGCCGGCGAAAGCCGCGGCTTCGCGGTGACTCGACTGCTGACCCATTGGGCCGAGATCGTCGGCGACGACACCGCCTCGGTCGCGCAGCCGGTGAAGGTCGGCTATGGCCAGAATGGCCTGGGCGCGACGCTGACCGTGCTGACCACCGGGGCGCAGGCGCCGATGCTGGCGATGCAGCTCGACACGATCCGCGACCGGGTCAACGCCTGCTACGGCTACCGGGCGATCTCCAAGGTGCGGATCACCCAAACCGCGCCGACCGGCTTTGCCGAAGGCCAGGCGGCCTTCGCCCCGGCGCCGAAACCGGCGCCGCCCAAGGTCGATCCGACCATCGCGCCGCGCGCCGAACGCGCCGCCGAGGGCGTCGGGAACACGGAATTGCGACTTGCGCTCCAGGCTCTGGCAGCCAATGTCCTGTCCAAACGACAGACCGACTGACCCGAGGATCTCCGATGAACACACCGCTTTCCGTCCTGGCCCTGTCCACCGCCGTCGCGCTGGGCGGCGGCTGGATGCTGACCCCGACCGCCGTGTCGGCGCAGACCAGCAGCGCCGATGCCGCCGCAGACCCGGCCGCTGACGCGCCGGTCGAAGCGCCGGCCGAGACCAGCACCGAGGCGACCCCGGACAACGAGACCGGCACCGCCGCCGAGGCCAGCGGCGAGACCACCGCCGAGACCGAAGGCGCCGCCGAGGCCGAGGACGCCGCCGCCGAGACCGCGGCCGAGATCGACACCGCGAGCATCGTCGACATGGCCCAGGGCGCCGAGGACGCGCCGGTCACCGTGATCGAATACGCGTCCTTCACCTGCCCGCATTGCGAGGACTGGCACTCCACCAGCTATCCGCAGCTCAAGCAGGACTACATCGACAGCGGCAAGGTGCGCTTCGTCTACCGCGAGGTGTATTTCGACCGTCCCGGTCTTTGGGCGTCGATGATCGCCCGCTGCGGCGGCGAGCAGAAGTACTTCGGAATTTCCGACATGCTCTACGAGCAGCAGAGCCAGTGGGCCGCCGGTGGCGATCCGGCCGCGATCGCCGCGAACCTGCGTCGCATCGGCCTGAGCGCCGGTCTCGAAGAGGCCCAGCTCGATGCCTGCATGAGCGATGGCCGCACCGCGCAGACCCTGGTGGCCTGGTTCGAGGAAAACGCCACCCGCGACGAGATCACCGCGACGCCGACCTTCCTGATCAACGGCGAGAAGCACTCCAACATGGCCTTCGCCGACATGGCCGAGATCATCGACGGCCTCATCGAGGAGTAAGCCCGATCCGGTCCAGCGCGGCATCGAGCGGGGCGGCATCGTCCAGCCCGAGCCGCACCGGCAGGGTCAGCACCTTCTGACGAAAGGACGCGGGCAGACGCACCGCGTCCTTTTCCGTTGTGACAAGCTGCGCCGGCAGCGCCTTCGCCTCGAGCTCGAGCCGCTGCATCAGCGCCGCGGTCAGCGGCTGGTGATCGGCCAGCGCCTCGGCGCGGCGCAGATCGGCACCAAGCCCCTTCAGCGTGGCGAAGAACTTTTCCGGATGGCCGATACCGGCGAAGGCCAGCACCGGCATGTCGGTCCAGACCATGCCGGTCTGCAGCGGCGCCAGCGCCCCGGTCAGATGCGGCAGCCCGCGCAGCGCCGCGCCCCAGCTTGCCAGGAATCGCGCCTGCGCCGGCCTAGGGCCGATCGACAGCACCATGTCGGCCCGCGCCAGGCCCGGCGCCACCGGCTCGCGCAGCGGCCCGGCCGGCAGCGCCCGGCCGTTGCCGAAGCCGCGCGCCGCGTCGACCACCACCAGCGACAGGTCCTGCGCCAGCGCCGGGTTCTGGAACCCGTCGTCGAGCAGGATCGCCTGCGCCCCGGCCGCCACCGCGGCGCGCGCGCCCTCGGCGCGGTCACGCGCGACCCAGGTCGGCCCGAAGGCGGCCAGCAGCAGCGGCTCGTCGCCGCAATCGGCGGCGCCGTGGCGCCGGTCGTCGACCCGCACCGGGCCGGTCAGGCTGCCGCCATGGCCGCGGCTGACCACATGCGCGGCGATGCCGCGGGCCGCAAGCATCTGCAGCAGCGCGATCACCGTCGGGGTCTTGCCGGTGCCGCCGGCGTTGAGATTGCCAACGCAGATCACCGGCACCGGGGCGCGCCAGGGCGTGCCGCGCCGCAGCCGCCGCGCCGTCGCCGCGGCGTAGGCCCGGCCCAAGGGCGCCAGCAGCCGGGCCTGCCAGGCCGGGCTTTCGGGATCGCTGAACCAGAACTCGGGCGTCTTCATCGCGGGTCGCGCTCCAGGTGGTCGCGGATCAGGTCGATGACGCGGTTGGTCGCCTCGGCCCCGGCCGAGCTGACGTCCCAGGCGGCGCGGGCCAGCGCCGCGGCGCGGTCCGGCGCCAGCAGCGCCTCGACCGCCAACCCCAGATCGGCCGGGCTGCGCACTGCGCGGCAGGCGCCTGCGGCGGCCAGCCGGGCGAAGCTTTCGTCATGCGAGGCCGGCTGCATCCCGTGCAGCACCGCCGAGCCGAGCGCCGCCGGTTCCAGCGGGTCGCGGCAGGCGCGGCCCGACATGGTGCCGCCCATCAGGGTGATCGGCGACAGCCGGTACCACAGCCCGATTTCGCCGGGACCGTCGGCAAGGTAGATCTCGGTGGTCTCGTCGGGTTCTTCGTCGTCGCCGCGGTTCGACAGCAGGAAGCCGTGCTTGCGCAGCGCGCTCGCCATTGCCGGGGCATCGGACTCGCGCGCCGGGGCGATCAGCAGCAGCAGCCGGTGCGCCCGCTTGATCGCTTGCCGGTGCGCCGCCGCGATGCTGGCGATCTCGCCCGAGACCGCGCCGGCGACCAGCCAGACCGGCCGGGCGCCGATGGCCCGCGCCATGTCGCCGCGGTCGCGTTCGTGACAGCCCGGCAGCGGCCCGATGTCGTCGAGCGCGCCGGTCACCTCGATCCGCTCGTCCGGGATGCCGAGCCGGCGCAGCCGCGCCTTCGCGGTGCCGTCCAGCGCCAGCGCACGGTCGAAGTGCTGCAGCGCGGCGCGCCGCGAGCCGGGGCGCCAGCCGACGCCCGACAGCACCGGACCGGCGGCGTCGGCCTCGACCAGCAGCATCGGGATCGCGGTGCGCGCCGTCTCGCCAAGCAGCACCGGCAGCAGCGCGCCGCCCATCCACAGCAGCATGTCGGGCCGCCAGTGGTCGAGCCAGCCCTGCGCCGCGCCGCGCGCCTCGCTCGGGATCACCGCAAGCCGCAGGTTGCGCGGCGTGCCCGCCGGCAGACCGATGCGGCCGGTGACCAGCAGGCTGACAGCGTCGCGCTCTTCCTCGAGCCGGCGCGCCAGCGCCAGCACCGCGGCGAAGCGGCGCTGGTCCGGGCAATGGATCCAGACCAGCCCGCCCGGCGGCCGGGCGTCGGCGTCGCCGGTCACGCCGGACCCGGCTGCGGTCTCAGTTGCCAAGCTCTTCGGTCGGCGACGCCGCGGTCTTCTCGTCCCGCAGCCGGTGGATATGCGCGATGAAGTAGCGCATGTGGGCGTTGTCGACGGTGCGCTGCGCCTCGGCCTTCCAGGCCGCGAAGGCCGAGTCGTAATCCGGGAACATGCCGACGACGTGGATGTCCTTCACGTCGCGGAACACGTTGGTGGTGGGGTCGATCAGCTCGCCGCCGAAGACGAGATGCAGGCGCTGTGCCATGTCGGGAATCCTTGTTGCGAGCGGCCCGCTTGGCCGCGATGTCAGCCGCGCAAACTAAGGCCTTGCACGCAGGGGATCAAGCGCGGGCGTCGGGCTGTGCCTTCGGTCCCGGCGCCAGCCTTTGCAGCAGCGCGCCGTGCAGCGCGCCGGCGGCCAGCACGCCGTCGCTTTGCGGATGCGGCCGGTTGAAGCGCAGCGCCGCACCGCGCCGGTCGGTCGCAGTGCCGCCGGCCTCGGCCAGGATCAGGCTGCCGGCGGCGATGTCCCATTCCCAGGTCGGGCGCAGCGTCAGCATCGCGTCGTAGCGCCCTTCGGCCAGCAGGCAGAGCCGGAACGCCAGCGACGACCGGAAGGTCCGGCGCAGCGGCGGCACCGCGCCGTCGGCCCAATGCGCCGGGTCGAGCGATGCCGCCGGCCCGAGCAGCGTCGCGCCGTCGAAGCCGGTTCCGGTGGCGGCCCTGATCGGCGCCCCGTTCAGCGTCGCACCGCGGCCGCGCGCCGCAGCGTAGAGCTGGTCGCGCGCCGGCAGCAGCACCACCGCGGCGGTGATCTCGCCATGCTCGGCCAGCGCCAGCGAATGCGCCCAGTCGGCGCTGCCGGCGATGAAGGCGCGGGTGCCGTCGATCGGGTCGATGATGAACACCCGGTCGGCCGCCAGCCGGTCCGGCGTGTCGGCGGTTTCTTCCGAGAGCCAGCCGTAGCCCGGCCGCGCCGAAAGCAGCGTCCGGTGCAGCAGCGCGTCGACCTCGAGATCGGCTTCGGTGACCGGGCCGGCGTCGCCGGGCTTGTGCCAGACCTGCGGCGCGGCGTGCGACAGCGCTACCGCCGCGGCGGCTCGCGCGGCGTCGATCAGCAGATTGAGATCGTCGTCCGCCGCGGGGCGGGGGTCAGTCGCCGGCAAGGGTCATCCCGTCGATCAGCAGCGACGGGATGACGCGGCTCAGATAGGTGCGGGCGTCGTTGGCCGGCACGATTCGCGGCAGCATCTCGCGCAGGTTGCCGGCGATGGTGCATTCGTTGACCGGGTAGGCGATTTCGCCGTTCTCGATCCAGAAGCCGCTGGCGCCGCGAGAATAATCCCCGGTGTTGGGGTTGATCGTCGAGCCGATCATCGAGGTCACCAGCAGCCCGGTGCCGATCTGCGAGATCAGCGCCTCGCGGCTGTCGCTACCTTGGGTCAGCGCGACGTTCATCACCCGCGGCGACGGCGAAGTCCCGGGTCCGCGCGCGGCGTTCGCGGTGCTCTGCAGCCCCAGCTTGCGCGCCGTCGCCAAGTCCAGCGTCCAGCCGGTCAGCAGGCCGTCCTCGACGATGGCGCGACGCGAGGTCGCCAGCCCCTCGCCGTCGAACAGCCGCGATCCGGCGATCCGGACCCGGTGCGGATCCTCGATCAGCGACATCCCTTGCGGCAGCACCCTGGTGCCCTCGCGGCCCAAAAGCCAGCTGGCGCCCCGCGCCACCGCCGAGCCGTTGGCGGCCTGCAGCAGATGCCCGATCAGCGAGGACGAGATCCGTTCGTCGAACAGCACCGGGTAGCGCCCGGTTTTCGGCCGCCGCGATCCGGCGCGCGCCGCGGCGCGTTCGCCGGCCAGCCGGCCGATCTCCTCGGGGCTGCGCAGATCGGCGCGGAAGATCCGGCCGTCGCTGTCCCAGTCACGCTCCATCCCGGTGCCGCTGCCCGACACCGCGACGCAGGAAATCGCCGAGTCGCTGCGCTCGTAGCCGCCGGAAAAGCCGTTGCTCGCGGCAAGATGCACCCGCTGGCGGCCATAGCCGGCCGAGGCGACCTGCACCTGGCTGACGCCGTCGACCGCCCGCGCCGCCTCCTCGGCCCGGCGGGCTTCGTCCTGCAGCACCGCGGGGTCGGGTTCCGGCGCCGGGTCCGACAGCTCGAGCCGGCGCATGTCGGTGTCCGAGGTCAGCTGCGCCGGGTCGGCAAGGCCGGCGTGGGGATCTTCGGGGGCCTCGCGGGCCATCGCCACGGCGCGCTCGGCCATCTGCGCGATGGTGGCGTCGCGCGCGTCCGAGCTCGAGACGATCGCCTGCCTGCGGCCGATGAATACCCGCAGCCCGATGTCGATGCCCTCGGAGCGATCAGCCTGCTCGAGCGCGCCGCCGCGCACGTCGATCGACACCGAGGTGCCATCGAGCGCGAGGGCGTCGGCGGCCTCGGCCCCGGCACCGCGGGCGGCGGCGAGCATCCGGTCGGTCAGGTCGGCAAGCGAGACGGTCATGGCGCATCCTTTCGGCTGTCGCCCCGGTCTAGCGCAAGCCGCGCGCCCCTACCAGAAGCCCTGCGCGGCGCCCGAAAACGCCGCTGCCCGCGCCGGGGCGGCGGCGTCGGGTCGGCCCGGTTACTGCAGCCGCTGTCCGTTGGCCATCAGGTGGCCCTCGGCGTTGACCTCGATGGTCGAGGTCAGCTCGTCATCGCCGACCGGGGTGGTGAACAGCCCCAGCATCATCCGCGCGCCCATCACCTGATCGGCCGGCACGATGCCAAGCGCGGTCAGCTTCTCGATCAGCCCGTTCAGCCCGTTGATCTTCAGCTCGATCTTGCCCTCGGGGCGCGGAAAGCCGTCGAAGGTGGTCGTGTCACTGTTGTCGAACACGAAGCCGCCCTCGCCCTCGACCGAGGCGCCGGCCGCCGACAGGCTCAGCCGGTCGAGATCGAGCGAGTTGATCTCGGCCGGCACGGTTTCGGAGTTGGTCATCGCTTCGGCCTGCGCCGGATCGGTCAGATCCTCGAACAGCGTCGCGGTGCCCGACAGCTCGGCGATCAGCGTCGCCGGGTCGTGCGGCAGCGTCGCGGTCGGGTCGATCATGCCCCAGACCTCGTCGTTGACCGCCAGCTGGTCCAGCGTCACCCGAGCCGAGAACTCGGCCGGACCGTCGGTCTTGGTCAGCGGCAGCTGCAGCCCGAGCCCGTATTCGGCGGCGGTGATCAACAGCGGGAACGGCAGCGGCCCCTCGGTCACCGCGATCTCGAGCCCGTTGGTGCGGGTGTCGTAGGACACCGCCTGCTGGTCGATTCCGAAGGCCAGCGTGCCGCTGTCGACGCTGGCGGTGCCGGCGGTGGTGACGCCCTCCTCGGTCCCCGAGAAGATGTATTTCGCAGCGCCGTAGGCGTAGGTGCCCGAGGCCGCGAGGCCTTGTTCCAGCGCGGTTTCCGGGGTTTCGAGATCAAGCCCGGCGGGCAGCAGGGTGCGCGCCTTCAGCGCCATCTCGCGGATCTGGCCGGACAGCGACACCGGCGCCTCCGGGTCGGCCACCTCGAGCAGCAGGTCGAGCGAGCCGATGCTGATGTCGTAGCCGATCTCGCGACCGCCCTTGGAATCCTTGGTCGAATCGTAGCGACCGTCGAGCATGTTGAGCGCCAGCAGCGCGTCGCCGGGCAGCAGCTCGCCATCCTCGCGCGCCTCGACGAGTTCCAGCGCGTAGCGATCGGCCGCGACGTCGTAGACCAGCGCCTCGGGGGTGCCGCTGGCGGTCATCGTCAGCCCGCTCTGGCGCAGCGCCAGTTCGACCACGTTCTTGGGACCTTCGGGCAGGGTCGAGGTGATGGTCAGCGGGGTTTCCGCCGGCAGCACCACCGACACCGTGCCGTCGCCGTTCTCGGTGAAGGCGATCTGCGGCATCGTCAGCGCGAACACCGCCTCGGCGCCCTCCGAGCTGAATGCGATGTCGCTGACGGTCAGCGTGTCGCCGGACATCTCTTCGCTGCCGACGCTGATCGCGTCGGCGCCGTAGGCCGACAGATCCGCCTTCCAGTCATCCCAGACCTGCTGCGCGGTGACGTCGGCCTGCACCGCGGTGCTGCCAAGCAGGGCCGAGATGCAGATCGCGGGTTTGAGATACGTGAAGCTGGTCATGCCCGACCCTCCGTTTCGAATTGGCGCGAGCATCGACCCCGCTTCGCACCCGCGCGACGGCGGGTTCACTGGACCCGAACCTAGAGCCCGACTAGGCTGGACGGAAGATCGAAGGCATGGAGAAACCGGCGATGCAGGAAAAAATCGTTCTGATCACCGGCGCAAGCCGCGGCATCGGCGCCGCGGCGGCGCGGGAATTCGTCGCGCAGGGCGCCAAGGTGGCGCTGCTGGCGCGCAGCTCCGAAGCATTGGTGGAGCTGGCCGGAGAGCTTGGCGACGCCGCTATCGCGATCCCCTGCGACGTCAGCCGCTACTGGGAGGTCGACGCCGCGATCGCCGCCACGGTGAAGACCTTCGGCCGGCTCGACGTGCTGGTCGGCAACGCCGGCGCGATCTCGCCGATCGCGCCGATGGCCAATGTCGATCCCGCCGAATGGGAGAAGGTGATCGATATCAACCTCAAGGGCGTGTTCCACGGCATGCGCGCGGCGCTGCCGGTGATGCTGGGGCAGGGCGGCGGCACCATCCTGACGCTGTCGTCCGGGGCGGCGCACCGGGCGCTCGAGGGCTGGTCGGCCTATTGCGCCTCGAAGGCCGGGGCCGCGATGCTCACCGAATCGCTGGATCTGGAGTACCGCGGCCGCGGCATCCGCGCGATGGGGCTGTCGCCGGGCACCGTGGCGACCCAGATGCAGCGCGACATCAAGGCCTCGGGGCTGAACCCGGTCAGCCGGATGAACTGGGCCGACCACATCCCGCCGGAATGGCCGGCCAAGGCGCTGGTCTGGATGTCCGGCCCCGACTCGAACGACTACCTCGGCCACGAGGTGTCGCTGCGCGACGAGGCGGTGCGCAGCCGGCTGGGGCTCGGCTGACCCCGGTCAGCGTCTGCCGCGCCGCCGCCCGGGGATCTTCGAGCTGAAGCCGGGCGGCCGCTTCGCCACCCAGTCGATGAACCGGGCCAGCCGCGGATGCGCCCGCAGCGCTTGCGGCGTGGCGTAGTCGCGCGCCAGCTCGGCCTCGGTCAACGTGGCGTGGATCTCGCGGTGGCAGATGTGGTGCAGCAGCACCTGCGGCCCGTGCGTGCCGCCTTTGAGCTTGGGAACCAGGTGGTGCAGGCTTTGCGGCACGCCGGGCGGAATCGGCCGGCCGCAAAGCGCGCAGACCGGATCCTGCGGCGGTGTCGGCGGCGGTCCGGGGGGTGCGGCGCGTCTCATGGCATGGCAGATGGGGCGCAAGGCGGACCCGGGCAAGGATGAGTCGGATGACGGTGGAGCGGCAGGCGGGCGCGGTGGTGATCGGCGGCGGGCCGGCGGGGCTGATGGCGGCCGAGGCGCTGGCCGGGGCCGGCCTGCCGGTCACCGTCGCCGAGGCGATGCCGACGATGGGCCGCAAGCTGCTGATGGCCGGGAAATCCGGGCTCAACCTGACCAAGTCCGAGGCGGCAGAGGCGTTTGCGGCCGCCTACGGCGCGGCGCCGCCGGCGCTGGCCCGGGCGCTGGACGACTTCGGACCGGACGCGGTGTCGGACTGGGCGCGGGCGCTTGGCCAGGAGGTGTTCGCCGGATCGACCGGCCGGGTGTTCCCGGTGGCGATGAAGGCGTCGCCGCTGCTGCGCGCCTGGCTGGCGCGGTTGTCGGCGGCGGGGGTGGATCTGCGGACCCGCTGGCGCTGGCGCGGCTGGGATGGCGCCGCGCTGCGCTTCGACACGGCCGAAGGTGAACGGGTCGTCAGCCCCGATGTCACCGTGCTGGCGCTGGGCGGCGCCAGCTGGGCGCGGCTCGGGTCGGACGGGGCTTGGGCGGCGCATCTGCCGGACCACGTAGCGCCGTTTCGCCCGGCCAACATGGGTTTCGAAGTGGACTGGTCGCCGCATATGGCGCGGCATTTCGGCAGCCCGGTCAAGGGCGCCGCGCTGATCGCCGGCGCCGCCCGGAGCCGTGGCGAGTTTGTGATCTCGGGCCGCGGCGTCGAGGGCGGCGGCGTCTACGCGGTGTCGGCGGCGTTGCGCGACGGCGCCGGGCTGATCCTCGACCTGCTGCCGGACCAGACCGCCGACGAGATCGCCGCCAGGCTGGCGCGCGGCCGCGGCGGAGACAGCCTCGCCAACCACCTGCGCAAGGCGTTGCGACTGGACCCGGCGCGGATCGCGCTGCTGCAGGAACTGGCGCGGCCACTGCCGCAGGACTCCGGCCAGCTGGCGGCGGTGATCAAGGCGCTGGCGCTGCCGCTGATCGGGCCGCGGCCGATCGACGAGGCGATCTCGACCGCCGGCGGGCTGCGGTTCGACGCGCTCGACGCCGGGCTGATGCTGCGCGACCGGCCCGGCGTTTTCGCCGCCGGCGAGATGCTTGACTGGGAGGCGCCGACCGGCGGCTACCTGCTGACCGCCTGCCTCGCCACCGGCCGTCACGCCGGCCGCGCCGCGGCGCGGTATGCCGGCGCGGCCGCTGCACCGGCCGAATGATGCCACAGCCCCGCGCCGACCTCGGCGCGGCGGCTTTCAATCGGCGCTGGGCTTCGGCTAGAGTGCGGCGACGAGCAGGGAGTTCCAGACAGATGACGAGCCAGGCAATTCGCCGGACCGGCGCGGCCAGCATGCTTGCCCTCGCCGCCGCGGGATCGGTGACGGCGCAGACGCAACCCGACCGCGGAGTGAGCTACACGCTCTACGGCACGCCGGGCCTGATCGAGATGCCGTCGGCGGTCAGCGCCAACGACGGCGACATCGCCGGCACCGTCGGCTGGTTCGACGGCCAGCTGCGCACCAACTTCACCTTCCAGATCACGCCGCGCCTGTCGGGCACCTTCCGCTATTCGCGGATCAACGACTATTCGCTGCCCGGCAGCGCCACCACCGAAGACGATTACTTCGACCGCAGCTTCGACCTGCGCTACCGGCTGACCGACGAAGGCGACTGGATGCCGGCGGTGGCGGTCGGCTTGCAGGACTTCCTCGGCACCGGCGCCTACAACGGCGAATACGTCGTTGCGACCAAGACCTTCGGCGACAAGCTGCGGGTCACCGGCGGCATCGGCTGGGGCCGGCTTGGCAGCCAAGGCGGCTTCGACAACCCGTTCGGCCTGCTGTCGGACCGGTTCGACGAGCGCCCGGAACTCGATTTCGGTGAGGGCGGCACTTTCGCTCTCGAGCAGATGTTCCGCGGCGACGCGGCGCTGTTCGGCGGCGTCGAATACGGCGTCACCGACAACCTGACGGTGAAGGTCGAATACTCCTCGGACGCCTATGAGCGCGAGGTCGAGCTTGGGTTGATCGATCACAACTCGCCGCTGAATTTCGGCGCGGTCTACCGGCCGTTGCCGGGCTTCCAGCTGGGCGCGTCCTATCTCTACGGCAGCGAATTCGCGTTGACCGGCACCATTCTGCTGAACCCGGGCGACCGGCCGTTCGGCGCCGGGCTCGATCCGGCGCCGGTGCCGGTCTCGGTGCGCCAGGGCGATGCCCGCGCCGCCCAGAGCTGGAACCGCGCGGCGCTGCCCGACGCGCAGATCGGCACCGCGCTGAAGCAGGCGCTTGCGGCCGAGGGCGTCGAGTTGTCGTCGATCCAGCTGACCGACCGTTCGGTGCGGCTGCGCTACACCAACACCCGCTACCGCGCCGAGGCGCAGGCGATGGGCCGGATCGTCCGAATGCTGAGCCTCGGCCTGCCGCCGTCGATCGAGCTGTTCACCCTGGAGCCAATGCGCAACGGCATCCCGATGTCCGCGGTCACCCTGCGGCGCAGCGACATCGAGACCTACGAGAACCGCGCCGGCGGTAGCGCCGCGCTGGCGCAGCGGCTCGAGCTGGCCGATGCCGGTCCGAACGCCGGGCTGCTGACGCTGCCGGCCGACGATCCGTTCAGCTGGGGCATCGCGCCCTTCGTGCGGCTGACCTTCTTCAACGCCAACGAGCCGGTGGAGATCAACGCCGGCGCGGAGATCTCGGCGCGCTACGAGATCACCCCGAACCTGGTGCTGTCGGGCGCGCTGCGCCAGCAGCTCTACACCAACCGCGGCACCCCGACGATCGTCGAGGACGACCCCGAGCTACCGTTCCCGGTGCGCAGCAACGCCCCCGCCTATGCCGACCAGGGCACGACGGGCATCGAGAACCTGACGCTGGCGCATTTCGGCCGGCCCGGCAGCGATCTCTACAGCCGGGTGACGGTCGGTTATCTCGAACGGATGTTCGGTGGCGTCTCGACCGAGCTGTTGTGGAAGCCGGTCGACAGCCCGCTCGGGCTTGGCGCCGAGGTGAACGTCGTCAAACAGCGCGATTTCGACATGGGCTTCGGCTTTCGCGACTACGAGGTCGTG
>JBFGEI010000005.1:0-32648 GCA_041580155.1 Limimaricola sp. | reverse complement strand
GGGGGGCTTCGGCGCCAGGAGCTGACGCCGGGCGGCGCGGCTGTGGCGGCCGCGCCATCGTCCGATCAACACCGCGTGGCGCGGCGCCGGGCTGTGGCCTTCGCGCCGCGCCGGCCCTATGATCGCCGCTGGACCGGGATTTCGGTGGATGGGACGCGACATGCAGCCAGGCCAGATGCTGACCGATGTGGACCCGGCAGAGCTCATCGCCTGCCCGCAATGCGACGCGCTGTACCGGGCGCGGATGCCCGAGCACGGCGAGCGCGCGGTCTGCGTGCGCTGCCACACCGTGCTGATCGCGCCGCGCAAGCGCGCCGGCATGACCATCATCATGCTGTCGGCGGCGGTGCTGATCCTGGTGCTGGGCGCGGTCTGGTTCCCGTTTCTGAAGATCAGCCGCTCGGGCTTTGCCAACGAGGCGACGCTGCTCGATGCGGCGCTGTCGTTCACCGACGGCTGGCTGCTGTTGCTGTCGCTGGCGGTCACCGCGCTGATCGTGCTGGTGCCGCTGGCCCGGGCGATGCTGATCATCTACGTGCTTGGTCCGGTGGTGTTCGACCGGCCGCCGCCGCCGCAGGCGACGCGCGCCTTCGGGCTGGCCGAGGCGCTGCGGCCCTGGTCGATGGCCGAGATCTTCGCGCTCGGCTGCGCCGTGGCGCTGGTCAAGGTTGCGGACCTCGCCAATCTCAGCTTCGGCCCGGCGTTCTGGATGTTCTCGTCGCTGGTGATCCTCACGGTGGTGCAGGAGCACTTCATGTGCCGCTGGTCGGTCTGGCACGCACTGGAAACCGAGGCACGGCCGCGCGGCGACGCCGCCACCGCCGAGGTCCGGGCATGACCGCCGCCGCGCCGCTGATCAGCGCCCGCGAGGCCGGGCTGGTCGCCTGTACCCGCTGCACCCGGGTCTGGCCGATGGGCACCGACCGCTGCGGCCGCTGCAACGCGCGGCTGGTGTCGCGCGATCCGGGCAGCCTGAGCCGGGTCTGGGCCTGGCTGGCGGCGGGTCTGCTGTTCTACATCCCGGCCAACCTCTACCCGATGCTGAAGACCCGGATGCTGTTCACCGTGTCCGAGGACACCATCGTCGGCGGCGCGGTCGGGCTGGCGCAGCATGGCGCGGTTGGCATCGCCGCGATCATCCTGCTGGCCAGCGTCGTGATCCCGATGGCGAAGTTCTTCTGCATCGGCTACCTGGCGCTGTCGGTGCGGCGCGAAAGCCGGGTGTCGCAGGTGCAGCGACACAGGATGTACGAGATCGTCGAATACATCGGCCGCTGGTCGATGATCGACGTGTTTGTCGTTGCCATCCTGACTGCCCTGGTGCAGTTGAATGTGGCCGCCTCGATACAACCGGGCCCGGCGGCGCTCGCTTTTGCACTGTCGGTGATCTTCACAATGCTCTCAGCCCAAGCTTTCGACCCGCGACTGATCTGGGACCGCGATCTCGCGACCGGACCCGAAGCCGCGCAGGGGGGGCAGGGCGCATGAGCGGCGAGGTCCCAGAGGTCAAGGTGCAGACCGCGCGCCGGTCGCTGCTGCAGCGGATTTCCGTAGTGTGGCTGGTGCCGATCGCGGCGCTGGTGATCGCGCTCGGCATCGCCTGGCAGACCTACAACGAACGCGGGCCGCTGATCTCGATTGTGTTCGAGGACGGCGCCGGGGTGATCGCCAACGAGACCGAGCTTCGGTTCCGCGACGTGGTGGTCGGCGTGGTCGAAAAGGTCGGCTTCACCAAGAACCTCGAGAACGTGCTGGTCGAGGTGCGGATCGACAAGGACGTGGCGCCCTATGTCGACAGCGACGCCGAGTTCTGGGTGGTCCGCCCCGAGGTCACCACAGAGGGCGTCACCGGTCTCGATACCGTGCTGTCGGGGGTCTATATCCGGGGCCGGTGGGACACCGAGCCGAAGGGCGGTCGCGGCGTGTTCTCGGGGCTGAGCCGGGCGCCGCTGGTCGACAGCGACCAGGAAGGGCTGCGCATCGTGCTGCGCGCCAGCGACGGCGTGGTGTCGGGCGAATCTCCGATCCTCTACAAGGGCGTCGAGGTCGGCCGGATCGGCCATGCGCAGGTGTCGCAGGATGGTTTCTACGTCGAGGCCGAGGCGGTGATCTTCGCGCCCTACGACAACCTGGTGACCGAAACCACGCGGTTCTGGGACACCTCGGGCTTCTCGGTGTCGATCGGCACCGGCGGCGCCGAGATCGATTTCGACAGCGTCGCGGCGCTGCTGGCCGGCGGTCTCGCTTTCGACACCTTCGTGTCGGGCGCGGTGCTGGCCGAGGACGGCCAGGTGTTCGAGGTCTACGGCAGCGAGGACGTGGCCCGCAATTCGGTGTTCAACACGCCGGACGGCCCGGCGCTGAACCTGGTCGCGGTGTTCGACGGCAACGTGTCGGGGCTCGCGGTCGGCGCGGCGGTCGAACTCGAAGGCGTGCGGATCGGCTCGGTTTCGGGGCTGAACGGCCTGGTCGACCCGGCCCGGTTCGGCGACCGTGGCGTGCGGTTGCAGACCGTGCTGAACGTCCTGCCGGCGCGGCTTGGCATGCCCGACGACGGCGGCGCCGAGCAGGCGCTCGAGTATTTCCAGTCCGAGGTCGCCGACGGTCTGCGGGCGCGGCTGGTCACCGGGTCGATCCTGACCGGCGGTCTCAAGGTGCAGCTGATCAAGGTCGAGAACGCCAGCCCCGAGACGCTCGACCCGGCCGGCCTGCCATATCCGGCGCTGCCCGTCACCGCGAGCGAGATCACCAACGTGCAGGCCACGGCGCAGGGCACGCTGGACCGGATCAACGCGCTGCCGATCGAAGAGCTGCTGGGCAGCGCCACCAGCTTCCTGAACAACGCGTCGCTGCTGGTCGGCAGCGAGGATCTGCAGGCGACGCCGGGCGATGTCCGCGAGCTGCTTGGCGACATCCGCGCCATCGTCGGCTCCGACGACGTGCAGTCGGTGCCGGGGCAGATCGGATCGGTGATGACCGAACTCGAGGCCGCGGTCGGCGACGTCCGGCTGATCCTCGACGAGGTCCGCGAACAGGAGGCAGTGACGCGGATGCTGGCCACCGTCGACGCGGCCGGGCAGGTGGCGGACACGCTCGATGCGTCGCTGGCCGGGGTGCCGGCGCTGATCGAACGGATCGACGCCGTCGCCGCCACCGCGCAGGAACTGCCGGTCGAGACGCTGCTCGACCAGGTCTCGGGCTTGGCCGAAGAGGCCAGGGCGCTGATCGGGTCCGACACGGCGCGGGCGCTGCCCGGCCAGATCGGGTCGCTGGCCGGCGAACTCGAGCTTGGCGTGTCCGAAGCCCGGACGCTGCTGTCGGACGTCAACGAAGGCGGCGGCGGCGACAGCCTGGTCGCGGCGATCAACAGCGCCGCGCGGGCCGCGGATTCGCTGGACAAGTCGCTGGTCGGGGTGCCGCAGCTGGTGGCCCGGATCGACGCCTTCGCCGCCAAGGCCGAGGACCTGCCGCTCGACGTGCTGGTCGCCGAGGTCAGCAGCCTGGTGAACACCGCCGACCGGTTTCTGGCGCAGGACACCACGCGGCAGCTGCCCGAAGAGCTGAACGGCGCGCTCGACGAGCTGCGGCAGATCCTGGCGCAGATGCGCGAGGGCGGCGTGGTCGAGAACGCCAACGCCACCTTCGCCTCGGCGGCCAACGCCGCCGACCGGATCGCGATCGCCGCCGACAGCCTGCCGGCGCTGCTGTCGCGCGCCGAGGCGCTGCTGGTTTCGGCCAATGGCACCGTCGGGGTGATCGGCGACGCCACCGATCCGGCGCTGCGCGACCTGCGTGCCGCGCTGCGCGACGTGAGCGAGGCCGCCGACGCGATCGGGTCGCTGGCCCGCAGCATCGAACGCCGGCCCAATTCCCTTCTGACAGGACGTTGATGATGATGATCCGGCTGCCACTGGCCACCGCTTTCCTCGTGACGCTTGCCGCCTGCGGCGGCCCGGAACTGCGCTACGCGGTGCCGCAGGCGATGCCCACCGAACGGATCGGCATCGCGTTTCGCAGCGTCGAGCTGCGCGAGGTCGGCCTGCCGACCTATGCCACGCTCGAGGCGATCTACGTCGAGACCCCCGAGGGCGCGATCACCCCGTCGGACGACCTGCTGTGGGCCGACGATCCGGCGCGCGCCGCGACGCTGGAGCTGAGCCGCGCGATGGCCGCGATCAGCGGTGCGCGGATCGCGCCCGAACCCTGGCCGTTCGACGATTTCGCCGAGGCCCGGGTCGAGGTGCGCGCCGAGGAATTCCTCGCGACGGCCGACGGGAGCTTCCGGATCTCCGGCCAGTATTTCGTGGCGACCCGCGACGCGCTTGGCCGCGACCGGGCCGAGACCTTCCGCATCGCGGTGCCGCTGCTGCCCGACACCGGCGTCGCCGGCATCGCCGCGGCCCGGGCCCAGGCGATGACCAAGCTGGCCAAGACCATCGCCCGCGACGGGCTGCGCTGACCGGATCGCCGCGATCCCCGGCCCGGCCGGGGTGACGGTCGTGCCATCATCGAGCCGGGCGCGCACGGCGCCGCAACCACGGAGGGGGGTGACGCATGGATCAGCAGCTGGGGTTCGGGGTTCTTGGTGCCGGCCGCATCGGCAAGGTTCACTGCAAGGCTATCGCTGCCACCGACGACGCCCGGCTGGTCGCGGTCGCCGACCCGATGACCGAGGCCGCCGCCGCGATGGCCGGGGCGCATGGCTGCGAGATCCGCGGCATCGACCGGATCCTCGCCTCGGACGACATCGGGGCGGTGGTGATCTGCACCCCGACCGACACCCATGCCGATCTGATCGAACGCGCCGCCCGCGCCGGCAAGGCGGTGTTCTGCGAAAAGCCGATCGACCTGTCGGTCGCACGGGTCCGCGCCTGCCTGCAGGTGGTCGAAGCCGAAGCCACGGCGCTGATGGTCGGCTTCAACCGCCGCTTCGACCCGGACTTCATGGCGCTGAAGGCGGCGATCGACGCCGGCGCGGTCGGCCGGGTCGAGATGATCAGCATCATCAGCCGCGATCCCGGCGCGCCGCCGGCCGACTACATCCGCCGCTCTGGCGGGATTTTTCGCGACATGACGATCCACGATTTCGACGTCGCGCGCTGGCTGCTTGGCGAAGAACCCGAGACGGTGATGGCCTCGGCCTCGGTGCTGACCGACCCGGCGATCGAGGCGCTTGGCGATTATGACAGCGCCAACGTGCTGCTGCGCACCGCCTCGGGGCGGCATTGCGTGATCAGCAACTCGCGCCGCGCCAGCTACGGCTACGACCAGCGGATCGAGGTGCACGGCTCGGTCGGGTCGGTCAGCGCCGAGAACATCCGCCAGGCCAACATCGAGATCGCCAGCGCCGCGGGCTTCACCCGGCCGCCGCTGCTCGATTTCTTCATGACCCGCTACACCGCCGCCTATGCTGCCGAGATCGCCGCCTTCACCGCGGCGTTGCGCGACGGGGCCGCGATGCCGACCACCGGCAACGACGGGCTTCGGGCGCTGGCGCTGGCCGATGCGGCGCTGAAATCGGTCACCGAGGGCCGCGCGGTGCCGGTGTCGGAAATCCTCGGCCGCCCGGAGGGGCCCGCGGCATGAAGCTGATCGACGTGCAGCACAGGTTCTTCATCCCGCTCTGGCGCCGGGTGCTGGTGGTCGCGGTCTGCCTTGGCTGGGCCGCGGTGGAGTTTTCGGGCCGCCAATGGCCCTGGGGGCTGCTGTTCGTCGCGATCGGCCTCTATTGCGCGCACCAGTTCTTCATCGCCTTCGACCCGCCCGACGAGCCGGGTCCGCGGGACCCGAAGGCCTGAGGCTGCGGCGGTTCGGCCTTGCAGATCCGCCGCAGCCGATTAGTCAGGGCTGCGTGTTTTCCAGGAGTACCCGATGTTGTCCGCCCACGCCCTCCGCAACGGCCGGCTCGACCGGCTGCCCGACGATGCCGACGCCAGCTCCGCCATCTGGATCGACCTGCTGCGCCCGACCGAAGACGAGGTCGCGCGGATGGCCGGGCAGGGGGTCGCGGTGCCGACGCTCGCCGACATGGAAGAGATCGAGATCTCCAACCGGCTTTATCGCGAGGCCGGGGTCGACGTGATGACGGTGATGCTGCCGGGCCGCGACGAGGCCGGGCAGCAGATCTCGGCGCCGGTCACCTTCCTGCTGTCGCAGGAGTTGCTGATCACGGTGCGGCACCACGCGCCGCGCGCCTTCGACACCTTCGCGGCCCGCGCCGACCGCTCGAGCGCCGGCTGCGGCAGCGCGACCCGGCTGTTTCTCGGGCTGGTCGAGGAGATCGTCGCGCGGCAGGCCGACCTGCTGGAGGGGGCGGGCCGCGAGCTGGACCGGATTGCCGGGGAGGTGTTCGGCGAGACCCCCGGCGGCGTGGCCATGCTGCAGGCGGCGCTGCGCGACATCGGCCGGCAGGGCGAGATGATGGCCAAGATCCGGCTGGCGCTGCTGACCATGGAGCGGATGCTGTCGGTGTTCTCGGTCTGGAACAGCCACAAGGGCGGCGACCACCAGCTGGGGCCGCTGACCAAGGCGCTGATGCGCGACATCAACGCGCTAGAGGTGCATACCGACTTTCTCAACAGCCGGGTCAGCCTGACCAGCGACACCACGCTCGGGATGATCAATCTCGACGAGAACGCCGTGGTGCGGGCGCTGTCGGTGGTCGCGGCGCTGTTCCTGCCGCCGACGCTGATCGCGTCGGTCTACGGCATGAACTTTGCCCATATGCCGGAACTCGACAACCCCTATGCCTACCCCGCGGCGCTGGCGCTGATGGCGCTGACCGCGGGGCTGACATGGCTGTGGTTCCGGCTGAAGGGCTGGCTCTAGGTAATCACGTCGGGTTCGGCGCGACCGGTGTGGGCGCGGATCCCGGCGATCGCGTCGGCGGCGGCGATCACCGGCGCCAGCGCCTCTTGCGCGTCGCGGTTCATCTGCGCCGGATCGGTTTCGACCAGCTCCAGGTAGACCCGCAGCGTGGCGCCGACGGTGCCGGTGCCCGACAGGCGGAACACCGCGCGGCTGCCGCCGACGAAGCCGATCCGCAGCCCCTGCGCCGCCGAATGCGACCCGTCGACCGGATCGTCATAGGCGAACTCGTCCGCCGTTTCGACGGTCAGCGGTCCGAAGCTCTGGCCCGGCAGGCTGTCGAGCTTGCCGCGCAGCTCGGTCATCAGCGCGTTGGCCTTGTCGCTGTCGACATCCTCGTAATCATGCCGCGAATAGTAGTTGCGGCCATAGCGCGCCCAGTGGTCGTCCATCAGCGCCTGCACCGGCTGCCGGGTTTCGGCAAGGATGTTGAGCCACAGCAGCACCGCCCAGAGACCGTCCTTTTCACGCACGTGGTCCGACCCGGTGCCGGCGCTCTCTTCGCCGCACAGGGTGGCGCGGCCGGCATCCAGCAGGTTGCCGAAGAACTTCCAGCCGGTCGGGGTCTCGTAGCAGGCGATGCCCTGGGCTTCGGCGACCCGGTCGACCGCGCCCGAGGTCGGCATCGACCGCGCCACGCCCTTCAGCCCCGAGGCGTAGCCCGGCGCCAGGTGCGCCTGCGCCGCGAGCACCGCGAGGCTGTCGGACGGCGTCACGTAGATGCCGCGGCCCATGATCATGTTGCGGTCGCCGTCGCCATCCGAGGCCGCGCCGAAATCGGGCGCGTCCTCGGCCATCATCGCGTCGACCAGCTCCTTGGCCCAGATCGGGTTCGGGTCGGGGTGGCCGCCGCCGAAATCGGGCGACGGGGTGGCGTTGACCACCGATCCGGACGGCGCGCCGAGCCGGTTCTCGAGGATCTCGACCGCGTAGGGGCCGGTGACTGCGTGCATCGCGTCGAAGCGGATCCGGAAGCCGCCCGACAGCAGCGCCCGCAGCGCCTCGAAGTCGAACAGCTCTTCCATCAGCAGCGCGTAGTCGGCGACCGGGTCGACGACTTCGACCTGCATGCCGCCCAGCTGGTGGATGCCGGTCGAGGCCAGGTCGACGTCCTGCGCCTCGGTGATGCGGTAGCGGCTCAGCGTCTTGGTGGCCTCGAAGATCCTGTCGGTGACGCCCTCGGGCGCCGGGCCGCCGTTCGGCGTGTTGTACTTCAGCCCGAAGTCGGCGTCGGGGCCGCCGGGGTTGTGGCTGGCCGACAGGATCAGACCGCCGTCGGTGCCGCGCTTGCGGATCAGATGCGACGCCGCCGGGGTCGACAGCAGCGCGTGCTGGCCGACGATGACCCGCGCCGCGCCGTTGGCCGCGGCCATCCGCAGGATCACCTGGCTGGCGCGGTCGTTGAAATAGCGGCCGTCGCCGCCCAGAACCAGCGTCTTGCCCTCGACGCCACCGATGCCGTCGAAGATCGACTGCACGTAGTTCTCGAGGTAATGCGGCTGCATGAAGACCTTGGTCTTCTTTCGCAGCCCGCTCGTGCCGGGTTTCTGGCCCTCGATGGGGCTGGTCTCGACGGTCATACTGGTCATCACCCTACTCCTCTTCATCTTTCGCGCGCCGGCCGGCGGTCTCGGCCGGTTCCAGTACCATAGCAACAACCGAGCGGCCGCGCAGTCGGGTCCGCTTGCCGTGTGGTTTCGGCGGATCGCCGGGGCGCGCGGTGTCGATGTGGCGCACCCAGACGTAATCGGTCGGCGGTTCGGGCAGGGTGATCCGCTGCGGCCCGGCGCCGTTCACCACCACGAATACCGCGTATTCCAGCGCCGCGTAGGCCGGGGTGCTCGACGCGGTGCGAATCTCGACCGCCAGCAGCCGGCGCCGCGGGTCGGACCAGTCGGCTTCGGTCATCGTCGCGCCATCGGCGCGGCGCCAGAAGATGTCGGTCCGGTTGTCGATCTTGCGGCTCATCGCGTGCAGGAACCGCTTCTGGCGCAGGATCGGGTGCAGCCGGCGGAACGCCACCAGCTTCTGCACGAAGGCGTGGAATTCGGGGTCGGCATTGTCCCAGTCGACCCAGCCGATCGGGTTGTCCTGGCAGTAGGCGTTGTTGTTGCCGCCCTGCGAATTTCCCAGCTCGTCGCCGGCCAGCAGCATCGGGGTGCCCTGGCTCAGCAGCAGCACCGCCATCATGTTGCGCCGGCGCCGGGCCCGGGCGGCGACGATCAGCGGGTCGCGCGACGGTCCTTCGACACCCATGTTGTCGCTGTGGTTGTCGGAATGGCCGTCGCGGTTGTCTTCGCCGTTCGCCAGATTGTGCTTTTCGTTGTAGGACACCACGTCCATCAGCGTGAAACCGTCATGCGCGGTCAGGAAGTTGACGCTCGAGCTGGCCGGGCGGTTGTCGTGGTCGAACTGCTGCGCCGATCCGGCGATCCGGTTCGCCAACTTGCCGATCATCCCGTGCTGGCCGCGCCAGAAGCCGCGAACCTCGTCGCGGAACTTGTCGTTCCATTCCGAGAACGGCGGCGGGTAGGCGCCAAGCTGGTAGCCGCCGGGGCCGATGTCCCAGGGCTCGGCGATCAGCTTGACCCGGCCCAGCACCGGGTCCTGGCGGATCGCCTGGAAGAACGGCGCGTTGCGGTCGAAGCCGCTGGCGCGGCGCCCCAGCGTCGTGCACAGGTCGAAGCGGAACCCGTCGACGCCCATCACCTCGACCCAGTAGCGCAGGCTGTCCATCACCATGCGCAGCACCATCGGGTGTTCGATGTTGACGGTGTTGCCGGTGCCGGTGTCGTCGATGTAGTGCCGGCGATCCTCGGCCAGCCGGTAGTAGCTGGCGTTGTCGAGACCGCGGAACGACAGCGTCGGGCCAAGCTGGTTGCCCTCGCAGGTGTGGTTGTAGACCACGTCGAGGATCACCTCGATGCCGGCGCGGTGGAACCGGTCGACCATGCTGCGGAATTCGACGATGTCATGCGTCGCGAGATAGCGCGGTTCGGGCGCGAAGAACCCCAGCGTCTGGTAGCCCCAGTAGTTGGTCAGGCCCTTTTCGACCAGGAACCGGTCGTTCACGAAGGCCTGCACCGGCAGCAGTTCGATAGCGGTGATGCCGAGCCGGCCGAGATGATCGAGGATCTTGTCCGAGGCCAGCCCCTGGAACTTGCCGCGGCTGGCGATGTCGGGCCGCCCCGCGGTGAGGCCGGCGACATGGCTTTCGTAGATCACCGTGTCGGCCATCTGCCGGTCCGGGTGCTGCGCCGGCAGCAGCCCGCGCTGGTCGACCACCACGGCGCGCGGCATGTAGGGCGCGCTGTCGCGGGTATCGAACGACAGGTCGGCCTGCTTGGAGGCGACGTCGTAGCCCATCAGCGCATCGTGCCAGACCGGGTGGCCGGTGAGCTGCCGCGCATAGGGGTCGAGCAGCAGCTTGTTGGCGTTGAACCGGTGGCCGTGCTCGGGGTGATACGGCCCGTCGGCGCGAAACCCGTAATGCTGCCCCGGCTTCAGCCCGGGCGCGTAGCCGTGCCAGACGTGGCCGACATGCTCGGGCAATTCGACGCGGGCGGATTCGCGGCCGTCGCGGTCGAACAGGCAAAGCTCCATCCGGGTCGCGTGTTCCGAGAACACGGCAAAATTCACGCCGTTGCCGTCGTAGCTGGCGCCCAGCGGCGCGGCGCGACCGCCGCTGATCCTGATCTTGGCTGTCATGCCGCTGGCGTAGCATCCCGGTAGAGCGCCGCATAGGCCTTGGCGGACGGACCCCAGCCGACCGGCTGTTTCATCGCGTTCTTCTGCATCTGTGCCCAAATTCCGGGCTGTTCGTAAAGATCGCAGAGCCGGTCGATCGCCACGCCCAGCGGATCCGAGGCCACCGGGGTGAACTGCACCCCGGTTGCGACGCCGCGATCGACCGCGGCCGCCGAGGCGTTGATCACCGTGTCGGCCAGGCCGCCGGTCAGCGCCACCAGGGGGATCGTGCCGTAGCGCAGCCCGTACAGCTGGGTCAGGCCGCAGGGTTCGAAGCGCGACGGCACCAGGATCGCGTCGGCGCCGGCGATCAGCCGGTGCGACAGCGCCTCGTCGTAGCCGATCTTCACCGACACGTTGGCGTCGCGCGCGGCGGCGCGATAGGCCTCCTCGAGCCAGGGTTCACCCGACCCGAGCAGCGCCAGCTGGCCACCCCGCGCAAGCAGGCCCGGCAGCGCCTGCAGCAGCAGGTCGAGCCCCTTCTGTTCGGTCAGCCGCGACACCACGGTGCACAGCGGGCCATCGGCATCGGGCAGGCCAAGCTCGGCGCGCAGCGCCTGCTTGTTCGGCAGCTTGCGCCCCGGGCTGCGGTAGGGCCTTGCCAGCGCGGCGTCCGAAGACGGGTTCCAGACGGTTTCGTCGATGCCGTTGAGAATCCCCGACAGGTCGGTGCGGCGCGCCCGCATCACCCCCTCGAGACCCATGCCGAATTCTTCGCGCATCAGCTCGGTGGCGTAGGTCGGCGACACCGTCGTCAGCTTGTCGGCGCCGACCAGCCCGGCTTTGAGCGCCGAGATCCGGCCCCAGAACTCGAACCCCTCGGGAGAGAACCGGCGCCACGGCAGCCGCAGCCTGTCGGTCAGCTTGGGGTCGGCGAAGCCCTGGAACGCGATGTTGTGGATCGTCAGCACGGTGCCGACCTTGCCGCGACCGCCCATCACCTCGATGTACTCGGGCACCAGCCCGGCCTGCCAGTCGTGGCAATGCAGCACCTCGGGGGTCCAGCGGCCGTTGGGCAGGGCCACGCCCTCGACGCCGATCCTGGCGCCGATCCAGCTCAGCGCCGCGAAGCGCAGCGGGTTGTCGGGCCAGTCGCGACCGTCCGGCCCAAGGTAGATCGATCCGGGCCGGTCGTAGAGATGCGGCGCCTCGATCGCCAGGATCTCGAGCCCGGCGGCGCGGCCGTGAAGCAGCCGGGCCGGACCGCCGAACAGGTCGTCCTCGGCCATCACCTCGACCGGGTTTTCCAGCGCCGCCAAGACCTTGGGATAGCCCGGCAGCAGGGTGCGCAGCGTCGTGCCCTCGGGGCGCAGCGCCCCGGGAAGCGCGCCGACCACGTCGGCGAGCCCCCCGGTCTTGATCAGCGGCGCGCATTCCGAGGCGATGGAGAGGACCTCGGTCACTCGGCGGCTGCCTTGGCGTCGAGCATCGACTGGGTGACCAGCGTCACCCCGCCTTCGCTGACCCGGAACCACTTTGCGTCCTCGGCCGGATCCTCGCCGACCACCAGCCCTTCGGGGATCACCACGCCGGCGTCGATGACCGCGTTCTTCAGCCGGGCACTGCGCTGCACCGTGACGTAGGGCAGCACCACCGTGTGATCGAGCACCGCGTAGGAGTTGGTGTGGACCTGGGTGAACAGCAGCGAATTGCGCACCTGGGTGCCCGAGATCACGCAGCCGCCCGACACCATCGACGAAATCGCGGTGCCGCGGCGCGCCGCCTCGTCATGGATGAACTTGGCCGGCGGCACGCTTTCCGAATAGGTCCAGATCGGCCAGTCGCGGTCCCACAGGTTCAGCTCGGGGTCGAAATTGGTCAGGTCGATGTTGGCCTGCCAGAAGGCGTCGACGGTGCCGACGTCGCGCCAGTAGGCCTCGCGGCCCTCGGCGCGCACGCAGGAATCGTCGAACCGGTGCGCCATCGCCTTGCCGTTGGCCACCAGCGCCGGGATCAGGTCGGTGCCGAAATCATGGCTCGAGGCGTCGTTGGCCGCATCGTCGAGCAGCAGCTGCCGCAGGAACGGCCAGGAGAACACGTAGATCCCCATCGACGCCAGGGCCTTGTCGGGATGCCCCGGCATCGCCGGCGGATCCTTCGGCTTTTCCAGGAACGAGGTGATGCGGCCGGTCTCGTCGGTGTCCATCACCCCGAAGGCGGTGGCCTCCATCCGCGGCACGGTCAGGCAGCCGATGGTGACGTCGGCGCCGCTGTCGACATGCTGCTGGAGCATGATCTCGTAGTCCATCTTGTAGATGTGATCCCCGGCGAGGATCAGCACGTAGTCGACGTCGTAGCCATCGACGATGTCGATGTTCTGGGTCACCGCGTCGGCGGTGCCGCGGTACCACATGCTTTCGTCCATCCGCTGCGAGGCGGGCAGGATGTCGAGGAATTCGTTGCGCTCGGCGCGAAAGAAGTTCCAGCCGCGCTGGCAATGCCGGATCAGGCTGTGCGCCTTGTACTGGGTGGCAACCGAGATCTTGCGGATCCCCGAGTTCATCGCGTTCGACAGCGCGAAGTCGATGATCCGCGCCTTGCCGCCGAAATAGACCGCGGGCTTGACCCGTCGATCGGTAAGCTCGCGCAGCCGCGAGCCGCGGCCCCCGGCCAGCACGAATGCCATGGAACGCTGTGTCAGACGGCGTGGTGTCTGTTTCATGATGCGGGCCTCCCTGGTCCGGTCAGATGTCGTCTTGGCTGAAGATCAGCACTGAAAGCGGCGGCAGCGTCACCGTCATCGACAACGGCTGGCCGTGATAGGGTCCGCTGGTCGCGGTGACGCCGCCCAGATTGCCGCGGTTGCCGCCGCCGTAGATCTTGGCGTCGGTGTTCAGGATCTCGTTCCAGCGCCCGGCCGCAGGCACGCCCAGGCGGAAGTCCGAGCGTTCGATCGGGGTCAGGTTGCAGACCACCACGCAGGGGGCGTCGCCGTCGCGGCCGCGGCGGATGAACGACAGCACCGACCGGTCGGAGTCGTTCGAGTCGATCCACTGGAAACCTTCGGGTTCGCAGTCGCGGGCGTGCAGCGCCGGGGTGTCGCGATACAGGTGGTTCAGATCGCGCACCAGCCGCTGGATCCCGGCGTGGTCGTCGCGCTGCGCCGCGTCCCAGTCGATCTGGCTGTCGTGGTTCCATTCGGTCGGCTGGGCGAATTCGCAGCCCATGAACAAAAGCTTCTTGCCCGGATGCGTCCACATGAAGCCGTAATAGGCCCGCAGGTTGGCGCATTTCTCCCACCAGTCGCCGGGCATCTTCTGGATCATCGACCCCTTGCCGTGCACCACCTCGTCGTGGCTGATCGGTAGGATGAAATTCTCGGAAAACGCGTAGTGCAGCCCGAAGGTCAGCTGGTGGTGATGGAACCGGCGGTGGATCGGGTCACGCTTGAAGTAATCCAGCGTGTCGTTCATCCAGCCCATGTTCCACTTGTAGCCGAAACCCAGCCCGCCGGCGTCGACCGGCGCCGAGACCTTGGGAAACGAGGTCGATTCCTCGGCGACGGTCATCACCCCCTCGTGGTCGCCGTATACCTCGGTGTTGAAGCGGCGCAGGAATTCGATCGCCTCGTAATTCTCGCGGCCGCCGTCGCGGTTCGGCAGCCATTCGCCGTCGGCGCGCGAATAGTCGCGATACAGCATCGACGCCACCGCATCGACCCGCAGCCCGTCGACATGGTATTCGTCCAGCCAATACAGCGCGTTGGATACGAGGAAGTTCTCCACCTCGGCGCGGCCGTAGTTGTAGATCAGCGTGTTCCAGTCCTGGTGGAAACCCTCGCGCGGGTCGGCGTGTTCGTAAAGCGCGGTGCCATCGAATTCGGCAAGCCCGTGCGCGTCGGACGGGAAATGCCCCGGCACCCAGTCGAGGATCAGCCCGAGCCCGGCCTCATGCGCCGCGTTGACCAGGTCGCGGAACTCGTGCGGCGGGCCGAAGCGGATCGACGGCGCGTAAAGCCCGACCGGCTGGTAGCCCCACGACCCGTCGAACGGAAACTCAGAGATCGGCAGCAGCTCGAGATGGGTGAAGCCCATCTCCTTGGCATAGTCGACCAGCTCGATGGCGGCCTCGCGATAGGACAGCGGCCGGCCGCCGTCTTCCCAGCGCCGGCGCCACGACCCCAGGTGCACCTCGTAGACCGAAATCGGCGCGTCGCGGCGGTTGGCTTCGGCGCGGCTTCGCATCCAGTCGCCGTCGCCCCAGCCAAAGCCCGACAGGTCGCGCACCATGCTGGCGGTCTGCGGCGGATGCTCGGAGCCGAAGCCGAGCGGGTCGGCCTTCAGCCCGCGGCCGCCGGAGCGGTCGAGGATCTCGTATTTGTAGCTGTCGGGCTCGGCGGCGCCGGGCACGAAGATCTCCCAGACGCCGGTGGCGCCGCGGCTGCGCATCACGTGGCGCCGGCCGTCCCAGGCGTTGAAGCTGCCGACCACCGACACCCGGACGGCGTTCGGCGCCCAGACAGCGAAATGCACCCCGGCGACGCCGTCGATCTCGGTGACATGGGCGCCGAGCGCCTCCCACAGCCGGCGGTGCGTGCCTTCGCCAAGCAGGTATTCGTCGAGATCGCCAAGCACCGGGCCGAAGCGATAGGCGTCGTCATACTCCCAGGTCTCGCCATCGGCGCGGCTGCCGCGCAGCCGGTAGGCGGCGCTGCCGGGCACCGGGCCGTGGAACAGCCCGGCCCGAAGCTGGGCCAGCGGATGTTCGGTGTCGCCGACCAGCGCGACCATGGTTTCGGCCCAGGGGTCGATCGCGGTGACGCTGCGGACCCCGTCGATGTCATGCGGCCCGAGCACCGCGAAGGGATCGTCATGCGTGGCTGACAACAGCCGCGACATCGTCTCGGGCGAAAGCGGGGGCGCGGGCGTCTTTTTATCCATGCCATGCAGCATAGGGCAGAATCCCGTTCCAGCAATAGCCCGCGAAGTGATCGCGAAGCTTTTGTTATCAATAGAATTTCCTTGAAGGAAATTGGCCGGGGACTCGGCCCGGCCGGTGCCGGTCAGGTCTTGTCGGCGGGCCGGTCGCGCGGCATCGACGGCTGTTCGTAGGCCGGGCGCAACACCATGTCCGCGGGCAGCAGGGTGTCGATCACCCGCTGCGCGTTGGGGATGTCGTTCATCGTCGCCCGCTGGGTCGCGGCGGCGCGGCTGAGCCCGTGGTTGAGCCAGCGCTGGATCAGCCTGGCGCGCAGGTCGGCCATCGGCACGTCGAGAAACGCCGACACGTCCCACAGCGTCGCGAGCTCGGCCCAGGGCGCTTCGTCGAACAGCAGGTAGTTGCCCTCGAAGATCACCACCTGGCAATCCTCGGGCACGACCTGCGCCCCGGCGATGGCGATGTCGCGCGACCGGTCGAAGATCGGCGCCGCCACTTCTTCGCCGCGGGCAAGCCGGCGGACCAGGATCAGGAAACCGCGCGCGTCAAAGGTTTCCGGCGCGCCCTTGCGGCTGCGCAACCCGCGCGCATCAAGCACCGCGTTGTCGAGATGGAATCCGTCCATCGGCACGATCGCCGAGCGCAGCTTCTGCTGCCCGAGCCGGCGCGCCAACTCCGAGGCGAGCGTCGACTTGCCGCTGCCCGGTGCGCCGGCGACGGCGACGAGGACACGTTGCTGCTTGCCGGCCAGATCGTGGATCCGGTCGGCGAGCGCGTTCACATGAGAGGTCACGTCCTGCATTCGTGTCCCTGTCTGTCTGGCTGTCACGCGGTTTCGAACTCGGTCTCGGGGACCTTTGCACCGGTCATATAGGCAACCGCGTCGGACATCGAATGATTCCCCGGCTTGATCACGCACAACCGCCTGCCAAGCCGGTGCACATGTATCCTGTCTGCCACTTCGAAGACATGCGGCATGTTGTGGCTGATCAGGATGATCGGGATGCCGCGCGATCGCACGTCGAGGATCAGTTCAAGCACCCGGCGGCTTTCCTTGACCCCCAGCGCCGCGGTCGGCTCGTCGAGGATGATCACCTTCGACCCGAAAGCCGCGGCGCGCGCCACCGCGACGCCCTGGCGCTGGCCGCCCGACAGCGTCTCGACCGCCTGGTTGATGTTCTGGATCGTCATCAGCCCGAGGTCGTTCAGCTTGTCGCGGGCGAACTTCTCCATCGCCGGCCGGTCGAGCTTGCGCAGGTACTTGCCCATGAAACCGGGTTTGCGCAACTCGCGGCCCATGAACATGTTGTCGGCGATCGACAGGGCGGGCGACATCGCGAGGGTCTGGTAGACCGTTTCGATGCCGGCGTCGCGGGCGTCGGTCGGCGAGGTGAAGTTGACCTTCTTGCCGTCAAGAAACACCTCGCCGTCGTCGGGGATCACCGCGCCGGACAGCGCCTTGATCAGCGTCGACTTGCCGGCGCCGTTGTCGCCGATCACCGCGAGGATCTCGCCCGGGTAAAGCTCGAAGTCGCAGTGATCGAGCGCGGTGACGCGGCCGTAGTGCTTCACCAGGTTGCGGCCGCTGAGCAGCGGCTTGCGTTGCGTGTCTTCGGTCATGCCGACACCTTTCTGATCCACTGGTCCACGGCGACGGCGGCGATGATCAGCACGCCGATGAAGAAGTAGGTCCACTGCGCGTCGGCGCCCAGAAGCCGCAGCCCGAGGCTGAACACGCCGACGATCAGCGCGCCGAACAGCGCGCCGGCGATCGAACCGCGCCCGCCGAACAGCGAGATGCCCCCGATCACCACGGCGGTGATGCTTTCGATGTTGGCATCGACGCCGGAGGTCGGCGAGACCGAGCCGATCCGACCGATCAGCGCCCAGCCGGCGAAGGCGCAGATCAGCCCCGACAGCATGTAGACCGAGATCAGCGTGGCCTTGACGTTGACCCCCGACAGCTGCGCCGCCTCGGGGTCGTCGCCGACCGCGTAGACGTGGCGGCCCCAGGCGGTGTTGCGCAGCACGTAGGACAGTATCGCGACCAGCAGCACCATGAAGACGACGCCGACGGTGAAGGTCGCGCCGCCGCGCCCGGCCTCGTCAGCACCGATCTTGAAAGTATGACCGAACAGCTGCAGGATCGGCGCCTCGGCCTCGATTTCCTGCGCCCGGATCGTCTGGTTCGCCGAATAGAGGAAGTTGGTGGCCAGGAAGATCTGCCAGGTGCCCAGCGTCACGATGAACGGTGGCAGCTTCATCCGCGACACCAGCCAGCCGTTGACGAAGCCGCAGGCGGTGCCGACGGCAAGGCCGCAGGCGACGGCGATCGGGGCAGGGATGCCATAGCGGAAGGTGAACTGGCCCATCACCACCGAGCTCAGTACCATGATCGCGCCGACGCTGAGGTCGATGCCGGCGGTCAGGATCACCAGCGACTGCGCCGCCGCGACGATGCCCACGATCTGCACCTGCTGCAGGATCAAGGTCAGCGCGAAGGGCGAGAAGAACCGCGAGCCGAGCAGCACCCCGAACAGCAGCAGCGACGCCAGCAGCACGATCAGCGGCACCAGCGCCGGCGTGACATGCAGCGCGTGCTGGAATTTCGCGAGGAAGCCTTTGCGGTGGGCCTCGAACTCGGCGACGGATTCGGTGCGTTTCTCGCGCACCACGGATTCATAATTGTCGGTTTCGGATGGCATGACACGCTCCCTCCCGTTGCGTGTGCGGGCGCGCCTGCTGACGGCACCCTTCGGTGCCCGGGGCGGGCCTAGGGCCCGCCCCGGAACGGTCAGCCGGGCATCAGCCCCAGCAGAGGTTCTTGCCTTCCTCGACCGAGATCGAGTCGACGCCCTCGACCGGCTGGTCGGTAACCAGCGCCACGCCGGTGTCGTAGAAGTCCTTGCCCTCGGTGTTCTCGGGCAGGCTGCCGTCCATGCCGAAGGCGGCGATCGCCTCGATGCCGAGCTTGGCCATCTGCAGCGGGTATTGCTGCGATGTCGCGCCGATCACCCCGTCGGCGACGTTGGCGACGCCGGGGCAGCCGCCGTCGACCGACACGATCAGCACGTCGGCCTCGCGGCCGATCGCCTTCAGCGCCTCGTAGGCGCCGGCGGCGGCGGGTTCGTTGATCGTGTAGACGACGTTGATCTCGGGATCGACGGCGAGCAGGTTCTCCATCGCGGTCCGGCCGCCCTGTTCGTTGCCGGCGGTGATGTCGTTGCCGACGATCCGCGGGTCGTCCTCGTCGCCGATCACGTTCGGGTCGCCCAGTTCGATGCCGAAGCCCTGCAGGAAGCCCTGGTCGCGCAGCACGTCGACGCTGGGCTGGCTGACCGCGAGGTCGAGCATCGCGATCTTGGCATTGGCGGCCTCGTCGCCCAGCGTGGCGGCGGCCCATTGGCCGATCAGCTCACCGGCCTTGAAGTTGTCGGTGGCGAAGGTCGCGTCGGCGGCGTCGATCGGGTCGAGCGGGGTGTCCAGCGCGATCACCAGCAGCCCGGCGTCGCGCGCCTGCTTGACCGCCGAGACGATCGCCGACGTGTCCGACGCGGTGATCAGGATCCCCGAGGCGCCGTCGGCGATGCAGGTCTCGATCGCCGCCACCTGGGCCTCGTGGTCGCCGTCGACGGTGCCGGCGTAGGAATTGAGCTTGATTCCGACTTCGGCGGCGGCGGCCTCGGCGCCTTCACGCATCTTTACGAAGAACGGGTTGGTGTCGGTCTTGGTGATCAGACAGGCCGACATTTCTGCATGGCTCGCAGCCTGGGCCGAGCCGGCGGCCGCGATCAGTGCAAACGCCGTACCGGCGAGTAGCTTCTTCATGGTAACCTCCCTGGAAAAACACACGTCCCGCCGCTCCTCGGTCGACGGGATCGGCCCAAGTTAAGGACGATTCTGGCCTTGCGTCAATAAATCAATCACATTGATTTATTAATCGGAAGCTCGCATGTTCGGGCAGGGGAGGACGGTCGATGGAGCGGGCCGACGTGCGCAGCCTTGCCGGCGGTGCCAACCAGAGCGGATTGCGCGATCACAACGAACGGCTGCTGCTGTCGCTGATCCAGCGGCACGGCCCGGCGCCGGGCAGCGATCTTGCGCGGATCGCCGGGCTGTCGCCGCAGACCGTGTCGGTGATCCTGCGCAAGCTGGAACAGGACGGCATGGTGATCCGCGGCGATCCGCAACGCGGCCGGGTCGGCAAGCCGCGGGTGCCGGTCGGGCTGGCGCCGGACGCGGTGCTGTCGTTCGGGCTGAAGATCGGCCGCCGCAGCGCCGAGTTGCTGCTGGCCGACATCCATGGCGTCGTGCGCTGCCAGCTGCAGACCACCTACCGCTATCCTCAGCCGCTGCCGGTGATGGCGTTCCTGGTCGACGGCATGGCCCGGATCGAGCGCGATCTCAGCGCGGCGCAGATCGCCCGGATCGCCGGCATCGGCGTCGCCCGGCCGCACGAGATGTGGACCTGGGACGGCGCGCTCGGGGTCCCGGCCGGCAAGCTCGACGCCTGGCGCGGTTTCGACTTCGCGGCGGAAATCGCCGGGTTCAGCGCGCTTCCGGTGTTCGTCGAGAACGACGCCACCGCGGCCTGCCGCGCCGAGCATGTCTATGGCCGCGGTCGCGAATTCCGCGATTTCGCCTATGTCTTCATCGGCTCCTTCATCGGCGGCGGCGTGGTGCTGAACCATTCGGTGCTGGAGGGTGCGCAGGGCAACGCCGGCGCGCTGGGGTCGCTGCCGGCGCGGCGCGGCGACGGCAGCCTGGGCCAGCTGATCGATACCGCATCCCTGCATCTGCTCGAGGCGGCGCTGGAGGCGCGGGGGATGGCGCCCGAGCGGCTCTGGGCGCGGCCGCAGGATTGGTCGGGCTTCGGCGCGGTGCTCGAGGATTGGCTCGACCAGGCCAGCGCCGAGCTGGCCCGCGCCGCCGCCACGGTCTGCGCGGTGATCGATTTCGAGGCGATCCTGATCGACGGCGCATTTCCGGCCGCGGTGCGCGCCGAGCTGGTGGCGCGGACCCGCGCGGCGCTGGCCAGGATCGACATGCGCGGGCTGATCGTGCCGCGCATCGAGGCCGGCGCGGTGGGCGGCAACGCCCGGGCGCTCGGCGCCGCCTGCGGTCCGGTGTTTTCGCAGTTTCTGCTGAACACCCACGCCGGGCTGTCGCTCGGCTGAGCCGGGGCTCTCCCGCCCGGACGCGCCCCCGCCGGGGCTTGTCCCGTTGGGCCGCGCCGCGCCCCGTCGGGGCGCGGCTCTGGCGCCGGTGGTCGGCGGATTTCGCCGGGACCGGGACCGGCGCCGGATCACAGAAACCTTGTCATGCGATGCGCAATGGCGGACAAAGATCATGTCAGCCGCCGGCCCCCGGGGCGGTTTCCCCGACAGGACCGACATGGCGTCGGAACCGGCATCTGCCGCCGAGGGTTGTGCGAGCGCAGTCCCGGTCGCGCATCTGTATGGCGCCAGGGGCAGGGACGGCAGCCCGGCGCCCGGCGACGACGACACGCCGCGAGGCCCGGCAACAGGAATGGAGTTCAGGGAATGTATTACGAGATGATTGGTTTTCACGGCGAGCACCAGGGCGAGCACACTTCGGACGGCGTGCAGGAGCCGCAGCTCGACGCCTCGACGCTGTTTCTGGATTTCGACGGCACGCTGGTCGATCTGGCCGAGCGCCCCGATGCGATCAAGGTGGCCGACGACCTGGGCGGGCTGCTGCGCAGCCTGTCCGAGCGCACCGAAGGTCGCACCGTGATCATCACCGGCCGGGCGATCGAGGATGTGACGCAGTATCTCGAGGGCTTCGACGGGCCGATCATCGGCGGCCACGGCGCGCAGGAACGGTTCGGCGGCGAGATCCGCAACCACGAGCTGGCCGATCCCGACACCGTCGCCCGGCTGGGCGAAATGGCCAGCGCCTTTGCCGCCACCCACCCGGGGCTGTTGTGCGAACGCAAGCCGACCGGCGTGGTGCTGCATTTCCGGCAGAACGAGGATCTCGCGGCGCCGGCCTACGCCTTCCTTCGGGCGCTGTCGGAAACCCACGAAGGCTTCGACCTGCACCATTCGAAGATGGCCTACGAGCTGCGCCCGACCGGCATCGGCAAGGATATCTCGATGCGGCGGCTGATGGAGCAGGACGGGTTTCTCGGCACCCTGCCGATCTTCTTCGGCGACGACGTCACCGACGAACCGGCGCTGCATTGGGTCGCCCAGCAGGGCGGGATCTCGGTGAAGATCGGCGAGGGCGAGACCGCCGCCGGCTGCCGGCTCGAATCGCCGCAGGCGGCGCGACGGACCTTGCGGCGGTGGGTCGGAGCCTGACATGTCCGGTGGCCGGCTGATCGTCATATCGAACCGGATTCCGACCCATGAAGCCCCGTCGGGCGGGCTCGTGGTGGCGCTGCACGATGCGCTGAAGGCGCGCGGCGGGGTCTGGATCGGCAATTCGGGCACCATCGTCGAGGCGGAGAACGCCAGCCCGGGGCTGACCCGGATCGCGGAAACCCCCTACGAGCGGTTGAGCTTCGACCTGACCAAGGCGGAGTACGACGGCTTCTACCTGGGCTACGCCAACGCCACGCTGTGGCCGCTGTTCCACCACCGCACCGACCTGCTGACCGTCGATCCGGGGCAGGCCAGGATCTACCAGGAGGTCAACGACCGGGTCGCCGGGCTGATCGCCGATGTGGTGCAGCCGGGCGATATCCTCTGGGTGCATGACTACCACTTCCTGCCGCTGGCGCTGGCGCTGCGCCGGCGCGGCGTCGAGAACCGGATCGGGTTCTTCCTGCACATCCCGTTCCCGAACCCGTCCGACATGCCGGCCTTGTCCGAACGCAAGCTGATGCCGGACTGGCTGGCGGCCTTCAACCTGGTCGGGCTGCAGACCCGGCGCGACGTGTCCTCAGCGCTCGATTTCCTGAAGGACAACGGCGCCGAGATCCTGCTCGAGGGCCGGCTGAAGCTGCACGACCGCGAATTCGAACTGGCCAGCTTCCCGATCGGCATCGACGTCGACGCCTTCGTCGAGGCGGCGGCCGAGAATGCCGACGCCGGCGAGCATCTGCGGCTGTCGCCGGGCGAACGGCTGGTGCTCGGGGTCGACCGGCTCGACTATTCCAAGGGGCTGCCGAACCGCTTCGCGTCTTTCGGCGAATACCTGTCGCACCGCTCGGACCCGTCGATCCGCGCCACGCTGCTGCAGATCGCGCCGCCGTCGCGCGAGGACGTCGAGGCCTACAAGGACATTCGGCACGATCTCGAGACCATGGCGGGACGGGTCAACGGCGAGCTGGCCGAGCTTGACTGGACGCCGATCCGCTACATCCGGCGCAACATCAAGCGCGAGATCCTCGCCGGGCTGTATCGCCGCGCCGACGCCTGCCTGGTGACGCCGCTGGCCGATGGGATGAACCTGGTCGCCAAGGAGTTCGTCGCGGCGCAGGACGGCGCCGACCCCGGGGTGCTGATCCTGTCGCATTTCGCCGGCGCCGCCGAGCAGATGGACGCGGCGCTGATGGTCAACCCCTACGACACCGAGGAGACCGCGCGGGCGATCGAGCAGGCGCTGTCGATGCCGCTGCACGAGCGCAGGGCCCGGCATCTGAGCCTGATGCAGACGATCCGCGATACCGACATCGCCTGGTGGACAGACACCTATTTGCGGGCACTGCAATACCCGGTCGAAAGCCGGGCTGCCTGAGGCGAAAGATTTTTCGGAACCTCTCCCGGGGTGTCGTGTTGTAAAGCGGAAGAGGCGCCGTTCCCTCGCCTCTCTCATTCCCCAATGGCCGGTAGCGGGCCTTCCTGATCGTTCCCTCGGGGAAGATCCTGCTGCCGGTCACCCCTCCCAGACCTCGGCCTTTGATTCCCCTTCGTTTTCGTGCAACCACATGGGTTGAGCGATGTTCCGCTCATGCCGGGCGCCTGGTCCCGGCCCCGGGGGGAAGCGATGACAGGGCGACACAGCGCGACGACGGGTCTGGCGCAGCGGATCTGGCGCACCATGGTCGGAGTCTGGAAACTCTCCGGTGAGGTCCAGCTCAGCCTGGTGGCGGCGGGCGTCGCCTTCTACTCGATCTTCGCGATCTTCCCGGCGATCGCGGCGTTGATCGCGATCTTCGGCCTGGTCGCGGACCCGAGCGTGATCGAGACCCAGCTGTCGCTGATGCGCGAGTTCATCCCGCAGGAGCCCTACCGGATCCTCGAAGACCAGTTGACCACGATCCTGTCGGCGCAGACCGAGACGCTGGGCTTCACCACCCTGCTGTCGACCGGAGTCGCGCTGTTCTCGGCGCGCAACGGCGTGGCGTCGCTGATCCTCGGGCTGAACCAGATCTACCGTCGGCCGAACCGCGGCGGGCTGCGCCATATCATGGTGGCACTGACCCTGACGATGTCGCTGATCGCGGTGGCGGTGATGGCGCTGCTGGTGGTGGTGATCGCGCCGATCGCGCTGGCGTTGCTGCCGATCGGCAGCCGCGCGATCTGGCTGCTCGAGGTGATCCGCTGGGGCGTCGCCTTCGGCATCGTGCTGGCGGCGCTGGGGCTGATCTACCGCTTCGGGCCTAACATGCGGGGGGCACGTGGTCGCTGGCTGACCCCGGGGGCCTTCGTGGTGATCGTGTTCTGGCTGTTCGCCTCGGCCGGGTTTTCCTACTACCTCGCAAATTTCGGCAATTACAACGAGGTCTACGGCTCGATCGGCGCGGTGATCGCGCTGCTGATGTGGCTGTTCATCTCGGCTTGGCTGGTGCTGCTCGGCGCCGCGGTCAACGTGGTCTGGGACGATCTCAAGCCGTCAAAGAAGCGGCCGGACCACCTCGGCCTCGGGGTCCATCCCGGCCAACTCGGCTAGCGCGAAGAGATCGTGGACCTGCAGCGTGCCGTCGATCCAGGACACCAATTGCCGGTCGCGCAGCTTGGCGAGGGTTTTGTTGGTGTGCACCAGGCTTAGCCCCAGCGCGTCGGCGAGGTCCTGCTGCTTGTAGGGCAGCGGGCAGCGCGCCCCGTCGAGCATCCCGAGCGCCTCGGCGCGCAGGTGGATCCGCACCAGCGCCCAGGCCATGCGCTCCAGCGCCGTGCGCTGGCCGAGGCTGGCCAGCGCCTCGCCGAGGAAATGCTCCTCGACCGCGGCGATCCAGGTGATGTCGAAGGCGCGCTCGGGGTGCTGGCGCACGAATTTCCAGAACTCGGAGCGGTTGAATACGCACAGCGTCATCGCCGTGGTTGCCTCGACCGAATGCTGCATTTCGCCAAGCACCCCGGCCTGCAGCCCGATGAAATCGCCGGGCATGATGAAGTTGATCACCTGCCTGCGGCCGTTCTCGAGTGTCTTGTAACGTAGCCCCTGACCCGACAGAGCGGTGAAAAGCTGAGGGCTGTTCGAGCCTTCCATCAGCAGCGGCGTGCCCGCCTCTATTTTCAGCTCGCCCACTTTGAACCGTTGAATCGCATCGATTTCCTCGGGGTCGAGGGGGCGGAACAAGGGGCGCTTGCGCAGCGGGCAGGCGTGGCAGGGTGTCGGCATCGGAAACTCGCGCGCGCTATGTCCGAGTTTAATGCGCGGCTTCGGCATTTGTTCCATCCCAGCGCCGAACACAGGAGACGAGTATGTGCAGAACAGTGCTGATCCTCGAACGCATACCCCTGGTATCGCTGGATATATTCGAAATCGTATCGGCCGCGGCGCCCGAGTCGGCGATTCATGTGGTGCGCAGCGTGCCCGAGGCGGCGCGGTTGCTGAAGATGCTGCCGCGGATCGATCTCGCGTTCATCGGCGTGCCGCGCGACCAGATCGAGGATCTGCTTCGGCTGGACGCGCTGAGGCAAGGCGTCGGCCGGGTGGTGATGACCGACCAGATGGCCTGCGCCGAGCTGGCGGCGCAGCGCGGCTGGTTCATCGAGGCGCGGCCGTTTTCGCCGCACCAGATCGCGGCGCATGTCGCGGCCGTCCGCGAAGCCGCATGACCGCGCGCGACCGGCACCGGGGTCGCCCCCGGCGCCGGGTTTTCGGCTTAGCCGTGCAGCGGGCCGGTGGACGAGAAGAACATCGCCTGGCTGACCGCGGAGCGGACCTGGTCTTCGCCGTAGGGCTTGGAGATCAAGAACGCCGGCTCGGGGCGTTCGCCGGTCAGCAGCCGCTCGGGGAAGGCGGTGATGAAGATCACCGGCAGGTTGCCATGCGCCTCGAGGATGTCGCGCACCGCGTCGATCCCCGACGAGTTGTCGGCGAGCTGGATGTCGGCGAGGATCAGGTCGGGCTTTTCCTGCTGCGCCAGCCGCACCGCGTCGTCGCGGGTCCGCGCCACGCCGGTGATCGCATGGCCCATGTCCGACACGATCGACTGCAGGTCCATGGCGATGATCGCCTCGTCCTCGATCACCAGGATCCGGCCCGAGATGCTGTCTTCCATCTCTTGGCGGGCGATGCCGACCAGATGTTTGACCTCGTCCTCGTCGGTCTGCATGATCACCGCGATGTCGGCGGTCGGGAAATCCTCGATGGTGTGCAGCAGCAGCGCCTCGCGGGTGTTCGGCGTCAGCTTGGCGAGATGGGCCTGCGCCGCGGCGGCAAGGCCGCTTTCGTCGCCGGACACCGGCGCGCCGGAGCTGATCCAGATCATGTGGAACACCTGGAACAGCGCGGTGCGCGGCGAGATGTCGGTGCCGAACACCGAGCGATCTTCGAGAATTGCTTCGAGCGTGGCCGCGGCGTAGGTGTCACCGCTGTTCTGGCTGCCGGTCAGCGCGCGCGCGTAGCGGCGCAGGTAGGGCAACTCGTGCCCGATCACCGTGGCGAGGTCGGGTGCGGTGGTGGTTGTCGTCATTGACCAAGAGTCCCCAATTTCATTTTTTCTGGAACCGAACGCGATGGCCGGCATTGTGGTTCCATGATGCAGACATGCTAAGCATGACTGTCTAAAATTGCGAGGGTATAAGCGGGAATGACACAACGGGAGCCACGGGCCGCGCGAGGGGACGACATCGACGCCCATCTCAAGCGCGCGTTCCAGCAGATCACCGAAGAGGCCCTGCCGGATCGGTTCGCCGACCTGCTGCAGCGGCTGAAGACCGGTGACGGCGCAGGCAAAGCGGCGAAAGCCGGGAAGGCCGAGGCGGGGGACGACGCCACGGAGACGACCGATGCGACCGATACGAAGGGCGAGCAGGGCACAGAATGAGCCACCAAGACCCCAGAGAGGAACTGGTCGGACACCTCCCGGCCATGCGGGCCTTTGCGCTGTCGCTGACCCGCAACGGTGCCCAGGCCGACGACTTGGTGCAGGACACCGTGGTCAAGGCCTGGACCAACTTCGACAAGTTCAAGCCCGGCACCAACCTGCGCGCCTGGTTGTTCACGATCCTGCGCAACACCTTCTACTCGGGCCGCCGCAAGGCGCAGCGCGAGGTGGCGGACGTCGATGGCGTGTTCACCGCTTCGCTCGCCGAAAAGCCGGCGCATGACGGCCGGCTGCAGATGAACGACTTTCTGCGCGCCTTCGCGCAGCTGCCCGATGAACAGCGCGAAGCACTGGCGCTGGTCGGCGCCTCGGGGTTCTCCTACGAGGAGGCCGCCGGCATGTGCGGCGTCGCGATCGGCACCATAAAAAGTCGTGCGAACCGCGCCCGGGTGCGGCTGGCCGAGTTGCTGCATCTCGACGATGAAGATGGGCTCGGCATGACGGACGACGCCACACTCGCCGTGCTGACGTCGCATGGTGGACCTCACTTGTGACGCCGGACCGCGGGGGCCCGGAGCGTGCGGCGCAGGTCGGCGGCTGGCTCAGCGCGCATGGGTTGGTGTTGCGGGTGGTGGCATTTCTCACCATCGCGCTGATGCCGATCGGGATGATAGCGCTGTTCCAGACCATCGAATACCAGCGCGAGACCTCGCGCCGGGCCGAGCTGTCGCTGCTGGCGCTGACCGCGCAGGCCGGCGCGCCGGTGGAGCAGACCATCGAGCGCGCCTTCGGCGTCGCCGAGGCGCTCGGCGTGGTGATCGACGAGCTCGATGACCCGGCAAGCTGCTCGGCCTACCTGAACCGCTACATCGAGGACCGGCGGCTTTACGCGCTGATCGGGCTGGTCGATCCCGACGGCATGATGCGCTGCTCGTCGCTGGCGCAGCCGGTCGACATGCGCGACAGCCGGATCTGGAGCCAGATGACCGAACGGCCGCAGCCGATCGTGCGGCTCGGGACCCAGGACTTCATCGCCGACGAGCCAGTGATCAACGTCGCCACGCCGATCGAGAAGAACGGCGAGCTGCTCGGCTACGTGCAGGTGGCGATCCCGCAACGCCGGATCGCCTCGTCGCCGTCGATGATCGTGGTACCGCAGGAGCGGCCGATCCAGCTGGCCACCTTCAACAGCCTGGGCGAGGTGCTGACGCTGCAGGATCCGAACCTGCCGCTCGACCAGCTGCTGCCCGCGGGCTTCAGCCTTGTGGACAACGCCGGCCTGCGCGCCACCGCCACCGTCGGTCGCACCCCGTCCGGCGACCGCATGGTGTTCGCGGTGACGCCGCTGGTCACCGGCACGGTGTTCGCGCTGGCGGTCTGGCCGCCCAGCGAAGGCTTCGGCACCAACCTGGTGCCGAGCCTGTTCCCGTTGCTGATGTGGGGCGCCAGCCTACTGGTCGCCTATTACGCGATCCACCGGCTGGTGATCCGCCATGTCCGGCGGCTCGGCCGCAACATGCGCCGCTTCGGCGCCGACCGGCAGCTGCCCAAGCAGCTTGGCGGCGCCGACATGGCCCGCGAGCTGCGCGAGATCGAGGGCGAGTTCGTGCAGATGGCCGGCAACATCCTGCAGGACGAAGCCCGGCTCGAGGACCAGCTGCGCGAACGTGGCATCTTGCTGAAAGAGGTGCATCACCGGGTCAAGAACAATCTCCAGTTGATCTCCTCGATCATGTCGATGCAGATGCGCCGGACCCCGGACCCGACCACCCGCGAGATCCTCAGCCGGTTGCAGGACCGGGTGCTTGGCCTCGCGACGATCCACCGCACGCTCTACGAAAGCCAGGACGTGGGCCGGGTCAACGCGGCCCGGCTGGTGCGCGAAATCGTCGCCCAGCAGGCCGCGGCGTCGGGTGGCGGCGCCGAGATCGCGCTGCGCTACGATCTCGACGACCTCGAGCTGCTGCCCGATCAGGCGGTGCCCTTGTCGCTGCTGACCTCGGAGGCGGTCGCCAACGCGCTTGGCAACATCGGCCGTCCGGCCGATGATCTGCCCTGGATAACCGTGACGTTGCGAAACCGCGGCAGCGACGGCGCGATGATCGAGATCGCCAATTCCACGGCGCAGGACGGCGACGATCCGGCGGCGGCGATGAACGGCCGCGGACAGGGACTCGGGATGAACCTGATCCAGGCGTTCTCGGCGCAGCTCGGCGGACCCTGCAAGATCGACGCCGAGAGCGGCGTCTACCGGCTTGCCACCAGCTTTTCGGTCCGAGAGCTGCAATACGACACGCAGGACTACTGATGGCCCGGCCGCCGGATAACAAGATGCCGTTCCCGCTGCGGGAACGGCGCGGCCATGGCCAGACCGACACCGACACGGCCGAGAACGATCCGGCCCACGCCGCCTTCGCCACCGAACCGCTGCCCGACCCGGTACTGCCGGACGATCCCGAGCGGCCGATGCCGATGATCACCGCGCAGCAGGCCTTCCCGGTGTTCGAACGCTGCTTTCTCGAGGCGCGCGACCGGGTGCGGATGTCGTTCAGGGTGTTCGACCCGTTCACCCAGCTGCATTCGAAATCGGCGCGCGAGATCGGCGAGACCTGGTTCGACCTGCTCGTGCACGGGCTGCAGCGCGGGCTGAAGATCGAGATCTCGATGACCGATTTCGACCCGATCGCGGTGCCGGCCATGCACGCGATGACCTGGGACGCGATGCGGGCGCTGGTCGCGGTCGGCGAGGCCTCGGGTCACCCCGAGCGGCTCAAGCTGCAGGCCTCGATGCACCCGGCCAGGGTCGGCGCGATCCCCCGGGTGCTGCTGTGGTACAAGACCTTCCACCTGATCCGCGACATCGCCAACCAGATCAACGGCCGCAGCGCTGCCGAGCGCGCCGAGATGCTGCGGCTGCGGCCCGGCCTGCGGCCGCATCTGACCGAGCGCCGCGGCCAGCTGGTGCCGAAGCTCTGGCCGATCCCCAGGCTGGTGCTGGCGACGCATCACCAGAAGATCGCGGTGTTCGACGACAAGTGGCTTTACGTCGGCGGTCTCGATCTCGACGACCGGCGTTACGACACGCCGCGCCATCAGCGCCCGGCGCAGGAGACATGGCACGACGTGCAATTGCTGGTCGGCGGCGCCGCGGTTGCCGATGCGCACCGGCATTTCGACAGCTACGACGCGATCAACGGCGGCGCCGCGCCGCGGCCGACCGGCCGGGTGCTGCGCACCCTGTCGGCGCATCGCGAGGGATCGATCCTGCGGATGTCGCCGAAGCGCCAGGTGCGCGAGCTGTTCGAGGCGCATTGCGACCAGATCGCCGCGGCCCGCGACCTGATCTACATCGAGACCCAGTTCCTGCGCGACCGCGACATCGCCCGCGCCCTGGCCCGCGCCGCCCGCGCCAATCCCGGGCTCGGGCTGGTGATGGTGCTGCCGGCGGCGCCCGAGGACGCGGCCTTCGCCCATGCCGGCGCCGACGCGCGCTACGGCGAATTCCTGCAGGCCCGCTGCGTCGCCAAGGTGCTGCGCGGCTTCGGGTCGCGGGCGCTGATCCTGTCGCCGGCCGAACGGCGCTCGGCATCGCGGATGGACCGCGGGCCGCGGGCGCGGCTGTGGCGCGCGCCGATCATCTACGTGCACGCCAAGGTGGCGATCTGCGACACCGGCTCGGCGATCGTGTCCTCGGCCAACCTCAACGGCCGCAGCATGCATTGGGACACCGAGGCCGGGCTGCGGATCGAGCGCGATGACGCGGTGCGCGAGCTGCGCGACGCCTGCATGACGCATTGGATGGGACAGGGCGCCGAACCCCGGCCCGGCGAGACCGGGCCGCAGCTGGTCGCGCGCTGGCGCGGCATGGTGCAGGCCGACAAGGCGCAGGTGCCCGAGCTGCGCCGCGGCTTCCTGCTGCCCTATCCGCAGCGCCCGGCCTGGCGGCTGGGCCGCAATCTGCCGGGGGTCCCCGAAGCCATGGTCTGACCTCGCTGCGGTGCGGAACCGCCGGCGCAACGTCGCGTTGAGAGGCATGCCCGGCTCGACCCCAGGAGGACGCGATGGCCATCGAAACGATGCTCGCCGCGCTCGCCGGTCTGATCGTGGTCGCGTTTCTGATATTCTTGCTGACAGGCGGGGATGATTAGCGGCCTCCATGACCGTCCAGCTGCCGCGACGGTCCCCATCGGCCACCCGGCGCGACACGCGGCGGGTGGCCGGCTCGGTCGAAGGCGACGGTCGGAATCACCATGCCTCAGCGTGACTTCCATGCCACCTCTGCCGTCGGGTCCGGCGCCGCGCGGCTTGCGGCACCGCGGCCCGCCACCCATATCGTGGAGACGGCCCGACCGGGCGCGGCGCCGTGCAGTTGAAACCTCCGGACCGGGTCTCTAAGACTCTCGAGGTAACGGCTTCTCCGACCCCACGCGTATCCATAAAGGCAGAGCAGATGCACGATCCCGTTGAGACCTACATGAACCTCGTGCCGATGGTGGTCGAGCAGACCAGCCGCGGCGAACGCGCCTACGACATCTTCTCGCGCCTGCTGAAAGAGCGGGTGATCTTCGTCAACGGCCCGGTGCATGACGGCATGAGCCAGCTGATCGTGGCGCAGCTGCTGCACCTCGAGGCGGAGAATCCGAAGAAGGAAATCTCGATGTACATCAACAGCCCGGGTGGCGTCGTCACCTCCGGCCTGTCGATCTACGACACCATGCAGTACATCCGGCCCAAGGTCTCGACCCTGGTGATCGGCCAGGCCGCGTCGATGGGGTCGCTGCTGCTGACCGCCGGCGAAAAGGGCATGCGGTTCTCGCTGCCCAACAGCCGGATCATGGTGCACCAGCCCTCGGGCGGCTACCAGGGCCAGGCCACGGACATCATGATCCACGCCGCCGAGACCCAGAAGCTGAAGACCCGGCTGAACGAGATCTACGTGCATCACACCGGCCAGCCGCTGAAGAAGGTCGAGGCCGCGCTGGAGCGCGACAACTTCATGTCGCCGGTCGAGGCGCAGGAGTGGGGTCTGATCGACGAGATCCTGACCAGCCGCAGCCAAGCCGACGAAAAGACACCGAACACCGCCGGTTAACCCGGCAGGGTCACCCCGCGACAGCGGGGTGGCCTGCTCCGCAAAGCCGGGATTTTGGCGTTGTGGCGACCGTGGGGCTGGCCTATCGTGAAAGAAGGGCAGTCCGAAAAAAGATGACAGAAGGGCCGATGGCCCGGGGGTTCGACATGGCAAACACGTCCGGCGGCGACAGCAAGAACACGCTCTACTGCAGTTTCTGCGGCAAGAGTCAGCACGAGGTGCGCAAGCTCATCGCGGGTCCGACCGTGTTCATCTGCGACGAATGCGTCGAGCTGTGCATGGACATCATCCGCGAAGAGACCAAGGGCGCGGGGCTGAAATCCTCGGATGGCGTGCCGACCCCGCGCGAGATCTGCGACGTGCTCGATGATTACGTGATCGGCCAGATGCATGCCAAGCGCGTGCTCGCCGTCGCGGTGCACAACCACTACAAGCGGCTCAACCACGCGGCCAAGGCCAGCGACATCGAGCTGTCGAAATCCAACATCCTGCTGATCGGCCCGACCGGCTGCGGCAAGACGCTGCTGGCGCAGACGCTGGCGCGGATCCTCGACGTGCCCTTCACCATGGCCGACGCGACCACGCTGACCGAAGCCGGCTACGTCGGCGAGGATGTCGAGAACATCATCCTCAAGCTGCTGCAGGCCTCCGAATACAACGTCGAGCGGGCGCAGCGCGGCATCGTCTACATCGACGAGGTCGACAAGATCACCCGCAAGTCCGACAACCCGTCGATCACCCGCGACGTGTCCGGCGAAGGCGTGCAGCAGGCGCTCTTGAAGATCATGGAGGGCACCGTCGCTTCGGTGCCGCCGCAGGGTGGGCGCAAGCATCCGCAGCAGGAATTCCTGCAGGTCGACACCACCAACATCCTGT
>JBFGEI010000004.1:0-33774 GCA_041580155.1 Limimaricola sp. | reverse complement strand
GGGGCGATCTTCGTCAGCCATTCGATCGGCATGATGCGCGAGATGTGCCGCGCCGGCGCGGTGCTGGAAAACGGCCAGCTGTTCTACTACGACGACGTCGAAGACGCGATCGCGCATCACGCGCGCAACATGACACCCTGACCCCGACCGAACCCCGAGGACCCGCATGACCCAGACGATCTCGCCGATGACCCTGGCCATGACCGGCCTGCGCGCCAACCTGGCCGGGCAGAAGCGGCACCCGGCGCCGGCGGCGCCGGCGCGCGCGCTGCCCGAGGGCAGCCGGATGTTCTTCGGGATCGGCGCGCAGAAGGCCGGCACCACCTGGCTCTACGACTTCCTGTCGCGCAACCCGGCTTGCCACTTCAGCCGCAACAAGGAGCTGCATTACTTCGACGTGCGGGTCCAGGGCGGCGGGCTGATCTTCGACATGCGGCTGCGTCACGCCACCGCGCTGGCGGCGCGGCTTGCGAGCGATCCGGCGGCGCGCAACGAGGCCAACTTCAAGACCCTGCAGGAGCTGACCGCGCTGCTGGCCACCTACACCGGCCCGATGCGCGGCCCCGAGCGGCACCGCGCCTATCTCGACTACCTGCTCGAGGGGTGCAGCCCGGGCCAGACCGCGTGCGACATCACCCCGGCCTACGCCATCCTCGACCGCAGGACCTTCGCCGACATGGCCTCGATCGGCGCGGCGAAGTTCCTGTTCCTGATGCGCGACCCGGTGGCGCGGATGTGGTCGCAGGTGCGGATGGCGGTGGGCACCCGCAAGCTGCCCGACGACGAGCTGCCCGCGGCCTGCGCCGCCCATGCCCAGGCGCTGATCGACACCGGCCGGCTGCTGAAGATCGAGCGCGCCGACTACGTCCACACCATGGCCGAGCTCGAAGCCGCGGTGCCGGCCGAGCGGATCATGTACGTGTTCTACGAGGACCTGTTCCGGCAAGAGACCGCCGACGAGATCTGCGCCTGGCTCGGGGTGCCGTCGATGCCGGCGGAAACCGGGCGGCGGGTCAACGAGGGCACAGCGGTGGCGATCCCGCCGGAGATCGCCGCGGCGTTCAGCAGCGCCTTCGCGCCGCAATACCAGGCGATCGAGGCGCGGTTCGGCGCCGCGATGCCCGAGGCCTGGCGCCGCAACGCCCCGGCGCCGGCTCCGGCCCCGGCGCCCGTCGCCGCCGGATGACCGAGACCGCGCAGCCCGGCCGGCCGCGGCCGCCGCTGGTTCCGGCCGGGGCCGATGGCGCCGCGCCGCGGCTGCGGCCGATCGGCACCCAGCTGCGGTTTGCCACGCTGCGCACCATCGCGGCGCTGGTGCTGCGCGAGATGTCCTCGACTTACGGTCGGTCGCCTGGCGGCTATCTCTGGGTGGTGATGGAGCCGGTGCTCGGCATCGCGCTGCTGACGCTGGTGTTCTCGCTGGGCTTCCGGTCGCCGCCGCTCGGCACCAATTTCGCGATCTTCTACGCCTCGGGGCTGATGCCGTTCTTCGTGTTCCTCGACATCAGCGGCAAGGTCACCCAGTCGCTGCGCTATTCGCGCCACCTGCTGAGCTTTCCGCGAGTGACCTTTCTCGACGCGGTGCTGGCGCGGTTCCTGCTCAGCCTGCTGACCAAGCTGCTGGTCAGCGCGCTGATCTTCGGGCTGATCCTGTGGATCTGGGACACCCGGACGATCTTCGACACGCCGCGGGTGATGCTGTCCTTCGCGATGGCCACCGCGCTGGGGCTGGGGGTCGGGCTGATGAACTGCCTGCTGATGGCGCGCTGGACCATCTGGCAGTCGGTCTGGAGCGTGCTGACCCGGCCGCTGGTGCTGATCTCCGGCGTCATCCTGCTGCCGGAATCGATCCCGCAGCCGTATCGCGACTGGATGAACTGGAACCCGCTGGTGCATGTCACCGGCGAGATGCGGCGCGGCTTCTACTACAGCTACGAGGCCGAATACGTCGACCCGACCTATGTCTTCGGCCTCAGCCTGCTGCTCGGGGTGACCGGGTTGCTGTTTTTGCGCCGCTATTACCGCGACCTGCTCGAGCTCTGAGCCCCGGGGCCCGGCCCCGGGCTAGGCCATGCCGATGTCGCCGAGCAGCGCCTGCAGCCGGCCGACATCCTCGACCAGCAGCCGGGCGCCATGGTCGAAGCGCAGCAGCAGGTCGTCGCCATGCATGCTGCCGAACTCGGCCAGCAGCGCGTTGCCGCTGCGCCGGCCGCCGCCCCAGAGCGCCGGGTCCAGCAGCAACCGGTCGACGCCGTCGCGGAAGTCCGAGATCCGGTCGCGGCCGGCGCTGAACACGAAGACATCGGCGCCGCCGCCGCCCTCGAGCCAGTCATTGCCCGGGCCGCCCCAGAGCCGATCATTGCCGCTTTCGCCGCGCAGCAGGTCGTGGCCGCCGCCGCCCTCGAGCCGGTCGTGGTTGATGCCGCCGTACAGCCTGTCGGTGCCGGCATCGCCAAGCAGCACGTCACGCCCGGCGTTGCCCCAGAGTTGGTCGTCGCCGGCGCCGCCGCGCAGCAGGTCGGCCCCGGCGGCCCCCTCGAGCCGATCCGCGCCGGCACCGCCGAACAGCCGGTCGCCGGCGAGACCGCCGCGCAGCGCGTCGTCGCCGGCGCCACCCCAGAGCCTGTCGGCCCCGGCATTGCCGTCGAGCAGATCATCGCCGAGGCCGCCGAACAGCAGGTCGTGCCCGTCCTCGCCGAAAAGCCGGTCGGCGCCGTCCTGGCCTTCGAGCCGGTCCCAGCCGCCGCCGCCGCGCAGCAGGTCGTCGCCCGACCCGCCCTGCTGAAGATCCGCGCCGGCGCCGCCGAACAGCCGATCGGCCGCGCCGCCGCCCTGCAGCAGGTCGTCGCCGGCAAGACCGCGCAGCAGATCCTCGCCGGCGCCGCCGGCCAGCCGGTCGTCGCCGGATCCGCCCTGCAGCGTGCTGCCGGCGGCGAGCACCGGCAGCGGCAGCGTCCATTCGGGCAGCAACCGGGTCACCCCGAGCAGCGGCAGCGCCGCCAGTTCACCCAGCCCGAAGGCGCGGCCGTCGCTGCTGAACAGCCGCAGCACCTCGTCCTCGAACCGGATCTCGCCGCCGTCGGCCAGCGAGATGAACCCGAGCTGGCCCGGGCTGCGCAGGAAGCGCCAGCCCGACAGGTCGATGCGGTCCTCTGCGGGGTCGAAATCGGTGATCCGGTCCGGCGCGCCATCCGTCTCGAACACGAAGATGTCGGCGCCGGCGCCACCGGTCAGCCGGTCGGCGCCGGCGCCGTCGACAAGGATATCGGCCCCGGCGCCGCCGATCAGCCGATCGTCGCCGGCGCCGCCCGACAGCAGGTCGGCGCCGCTGCCGCCGGTCAGCGTCGTGTCCCAGCCGCCGTCGATCAGGCTCAGCCCCGGCGGCCCGGGATCGACCCTGTGCCAGGCCAGCCCCGGTTCGCTCTGGCTGGCGGTGACGATCTCGAGCCGGCCGTCCTGCGCGACCATCTGCAGCGCCGACAGCCCGGTCAGGTTGGTCTCGGGCCGGTCGGCGACCGCCTCGAGATGCAGCAGCCGGCCGCCGGGCAGCAGCCGGAACAGGCTCAGCCCCTGGTCGGTGCCGCCGGCCAGCACGTAGGCGGCGTCGCCGATCGTCGCGGTTTCGACCAGATGCGCGCCGCCGAAGCGGGTGCCGCGATCGTCGATCAGGTGGTCGGTGACCCGCAGCGCGCCGCCCGCCTCGACCGCGACCACGCTCAGCGTGCCGCTGGTCTGCGCCGCGATCACCGCGTAGCTGCGCCCGTCCAGCGACACCGTCGCCAGCGCCGCCGGATCGGCGACCCAGAGCCCGTCCTGCGGCCCGAGCCGCGCCGCCTCGCGCGGCAGCCCGTCGGCGTCGATGCGCCAGCTGATCAGCCCGGCGTCGCCGCGGCCGACGCCGAGCAGCAGGTCCTGCCCGGCGATCCGCAGCGTGTCGAGCGCGGTGAGCGACGGCGCGGCGATGCCGTGCGCCGCGGCGCCGCCGCCACCGGCCGACAGTGGCACCGGCCCGCCAGGATCGAAGCGCCAGACCGCCGGCAGATCGCTGCCAAGCCGTGCCGCGTAGAGATACTCGGTGCCGCCATGCCGCAGCAGCGTCGCGGCGCAGAGATCCTCGGGCCAGTCGGCCGGGCTCGGCCCGGCCTCGGCGGTCTGGCGCAGATCGCCCTGCCCCGGCCCCAGGCCGACGCTCCAGACCCCGAAGCGCGTCACCCCGGTGATCAGCATGGCATCGGTCTGCGGCGCCAGCCGCGGCGCCAGGCCGGTGACCGCCAGCCCGGGCATCTCGATCTCGTCGAGCGGCGTCAGCCGGCCCGGGTCGAGCCGGAAACTCGCCAGGCCGCCGCCGTCCAGCCCGCCGTTGTCGGCGCCGCCGCCGGGCCGGCTCACGGCGTAGCACACCAGCCCGCCCTGCTCGAGCCGCAGCTCGAGATCGGTCACCCCGCTCAGCCAGGCCTCGCCGAAGCCCGACAGCGTCGCGATATGCGCGAAGCTCATCCCCAGCACCCAAGTCTCACCCAGGGCCAGGATGCGGGGACCGGGCTTAACACCGGCTCAGGGCATTGCGGCGATACCGCGGCTCTTGCCGACAATCCGCAATCACAGGACCGCAATCACAGGACCGCGGTCGTCGCTCCGCGATCAGGGGGCGGCGCGAAACCTTTCGCATGCGAAAGATTCGCCAGGATCAGGGTCGCGGCACCGCCATCGCGGTCACTGTTGCTGGCTTTGCAGCCAGAGCTTCAGCCGCTCGAGAAACGCCGCATCGACGCCCGGACCGCTCAGCACCGCGCGGCCAGGCGCGGCGTCGAGCCGCAGCCCCCCGACCTCGGCCGGGGGGGTGGCAGCGGTCTCGGGCCGCATGGCGCGCTCGGTTTCGGCCAGCGCTCGGGCCAGGCAGGCGGCTTCGGCGGCGGCGTCGACCGGTGCGGCGGCGGCAAGCCGGCGGCGCAGCAGGTCGGCAAGGCCCGGCTCGGCCTCGAGCCGGCGCGACAGCGCCAGCCCGGCGCGTTCGGACAGCGTGGTCGGGAAGGCCAGCGCGCCCTCGAGCGCCGCGACCACCGGGATGAAGCTCTTGATCTTCGACCGCCGGGCGTAGGAGGCAGCGGAAAACAGGGTCTGCAGCGCGGCCTTCTCGGTCTCGAAGGCGCCCGAGGCCAGGGCCTGGCGCACGATCCGGGCACGTTCCCAGAACGACAGGTCGGCGCGGATCTCGTTTTCCTCGACCATCGCGACATAGGCCTCGGCGGCCGAGGCCGGCTGCCGCACCAGCGCCAGCACCGCGTCGAACCGCCCTGCCCCGTCATCCGCCCCAGCCTCGGCCTCGTCGCGCAGGCCGCGCAGCGCCAGCAGTCGGCGCCAGCCCGAAATCAGCCCGTAGCGCGCCGCGCCGCCGGCGGTTGATGGCAGCGCCACGACCTCGATCGGGGTTTGCTGGCCGCGCGCCCGCAGGCTGGCCTTCAGCGCTTCCAGCGGCTCGGGATCGGCGCCGATCCGGTCGCGTTCGAGATGCTCGGCATGGATCGCGTCGAGCGGCAGTCGCAGCACCATCCGGCCTTCGTCGCGGGCCTGCCTGAGGGTCTGCGACAGCTCGTCCAGCGCGGCGCTGGCGGCGGCGCCACCGGCGACCTGGGCAATCGGCGCCAGCGCCGCGCCGCGCCCCGGGGCCGGGGTCGGGGCCTGGGCGGACAGATCGGCGCCGGGGTCGCCGAGAAACCCGGCACGGGCCGGGTCCAGCCGTTTGCGTTTCGCCATGCCGCGTCTCCTTGTGCTGCGCGCGCCCCGTGGGGCAGGGGGGTTACGAGGCCTCGAACTCGGCCTGCGCCGCGCGTTCCTCGCGGCGCCAGATCCCGACCAGCAGCCGCTTGAACCCGGCGTAGGTGGCGTCGAAGGTCTCGCGACCCCGGGCGTAGGTCTCGCGGTTGAAGTTGCGGTAGTCGGTCTCGTAGATGCCTTGGACCTGTTCGCCGGCCTGACCGATCAGCGCGGTCATGTCCTGGCGGTGCGGCGACAGGGTGCGGCCGAGATAGGCCTGCATCAGGGCCGCCAGCTCGCCCTGCTGGGCGCCGTCGTAGCGGGTGATCAGCGCCCTCACCGCGTCCCATTCGAACACCGTGCCGGCGCGGCCGAGCGCCCGCGAGGCCATGGTCTCGGCCTCCTCGATGCTGGCGAAGGTCGAATGCAGCATGTCGAAGAACCGGCCCGTCGAGTCGAATTCGAGAAACGAGGCGCCGAGCGGCACCAGCAGGATATCGGCCGCCGCCAGCCCGTTGATCGTGAGATAGCCGAGCGCCGGGGGGGTATCGATGAACACCAGGTCGTAGGCCTCGAGCACGCCGTCGGCCGCCAGCGTCTCGGTCAGCGCGTCCCACAGCTTCCAGCTGCGGCCGGTCATCCGCCAGACCGGGATCTGGAACTCGGCCCAGTACAGGTTCAGCTGCGCCCCGATCAGGTCGATGTTGGGCCAATGGGTCTTCTGCACCAGGTCCTGCGCGGTGACCTTCAGCGCCTCGCTCAGCGTGTCGTCGAGCGGGTGCGGATCGGCGCCGCGGTCGGCGCGGGCCCGGTTCTCGGCCTGCAGATGCTCGGCGTAGTGCCGCGCCAGCAGCGGGAACACGGTCTGCCATTCGTCGGCGACCTTGCCGCCGAAGATCGAGGTCATCGAGCCCTGGCTGTCGAGGTCGATCACCAGCACCCGGTAACCGTCGAGCGCCGCCGACATCGCCAGATGCGCCGCGGTCGAGGTCTTGCCGACGCCGCCCTTGAAGTTCGCCACCGCCACCATCTTGGCGTCGAGCCCCTCGGGACGGTAGGGGCGGTATTCCTTGGAGCGCGATCCTTCCGCCGCGAAATGCGCCCGCAGCCGCAGCACCTCGTCGAGGCTGAACCACTTGGCGCCGCCCTCGGTCTCGGTTCGGCCCTGCGGCAGTTCCGGATGCTGCTTCAGCACCCGGTGGAAATGCGCCGCGGCGATCGGGATCAGGTAGCGGGTGATCTCCCAGGTCGAGAACGGCCGCAGCGTCTTGCGGCCCTCGGGATCGAGCCCGCGCCCGGCCAGGTCGTCCCGGCCGCGACCGCAGGCGGCGGCGATCGCCGCGAAGTCGCCGGTGCCGGCCGGGGCGCCAAGCTCGGCCAGCGCGCGATCGGGGTCGATGTTGAAATAGGGCGGGTGGTCCGGGGCGGTGCGTGTCACTGGCGATCGCTCATGTACGGTATTTTCGACAGCATATCGATAATCTCATCACATGGAATGTTTTTTACACCTGCTCTCGGCAAATCCCCGGTTTTCATCGGTTGCAAGGCCGGTCGATCCGGGCCCGTCGCCGATCTGCCCCTAGTTATTTTCTGTTAGAGTAAGTGTTACGGCGCCGCGGCGTTTCGGTAAACCTCTGAAACAGCATGGTCTTTCGGGGGTCTTTCCAAGCCTTGCGATTCCGAAACCCCGTTGCGGCGATTCCGAAACCCCGAAGTCGCGACTCCGAAACCCCGTTGTCGCCAGGCCGGCGCCGGGATCGGGGCTGGATCGATCCCGGCGGGCCGCATAGGTTGAGCGTCATTGAAACCCCGAAACCGGCAGCGCCGTAACGACCGGGGGCGGGCGGCGATGCGCCCGGGGGCAGGGAGCGGGCGATGGCCAGGATCACAGCGCAGGGCGAAGGGCTGCTGGCCGATCCGCCGCTCGAATCCGATTTCTTCGTCTGCGACATTCTCGGCGCGATCCCCAAGGACGACATGGGGTCGATGGAGCACCCGATGTTCTCGCTCGGCACCAGGCCGGATCTGCGGGTGCTGGCCTACGAACACAACGGCGTGCAGATCGAGGTCACCCCCTCGGTGCGCGGTCTCGCCACGATCCACGACAAGGACATCCTGATCTACGCGATCAGCCAGCTGGTAGCGGCGATGAACGCCGGCCGGCCGATCGCCCGGGTGCTGCAGCTGCGCGCGCACGACCTGCTGGTGGCGACCAACCGCGAGACCAGCGGCGATGCCTATCGCCGGCTGCGCGAATCCTTCGAGCGGCTGGCCGGCACCCGGATCACCACCAATTACGAGACCGGCGGCCGCGAGGTGACCACCGGTTTCGGGCTGATCGAAAGCTGGCAGATCGAGCGGCGGTCGCGCGGCGGCCGGATGATGTCGGTGACGCTGACGCTGTCGGACTGGCTGTATAGGGCGGTGCTGACCACCTCGGTCCTGACCCTGAACCGGGAGTATTTCCGGCTGCGCAAGCCGCTCGAGCGCCGGGTCTACGAGCTGGCGCGCAAGCATTGCGGCCGGCAGCCGTCATGGCTGGTGTCGGTCGAGACGCTGCATCTGAAATCCGGCAGCGCCTCGCCGCGCCGGGTGTTCCGCAAGATGCTGCGCGACATGATCCTTGCCGACCAGCTGCCGGATTACCGGCTGAGCGAAGAGCCGGGCGACCTGATCCGGGTGCTGCCGCGGCTCGACCCGGCGGTGCAGAACCTCGCGGCGCCGCGGCTGGCGCCGGAAACGCTCGAGGCGGCCCGCGGGCTGCGGCCCGGCGCCGACATCCACGCGCTGGTCGCCGAATGGCAGGCGGTGTGGCGCGGCACCGGGGCGCCGCGGCTGCACGCGCCGGACCGGGCGTTCCTGGGCTGGCTGGCCAAGCGCGACGCCGGCTGAGCCGCGAAATCTTTCGCATGCGAAAGATTCCCGGCGCGGCGTTGCGTCGGCGATGCCACCGTGCGCTGCGCTACCACGGCGTTAGCACCCGGGCGCGATGCTGGGCGGTGACGATGTTTCCGCGTCGACCCCCGCCCAGGAGCGCCCATGCCGGACCTTTCCCAGACTTCGCCGCGCCTGGCGCTGCCGCTGATCCAGCCGGCGCAGGCGCAAAAGCACGTCACCCACAACGAAGCGATCGCGGCGCTGGACCTGCTGGTGCAGCTTGCGGTGACAGGCTTCGACGCGACCCAGCCGCCCGGCGACCCGGCCGAGGGCGAGGTCCACGCGCTCGGCCCCGCACCGACCGGGGCCTGGCAGGGCCAGGGCGGCAGGCTGGCCAGTTTTCGCGACGGCGGCTGGGTCTTCGTGACGCCGCAGCAGGGCTGGCGCGCCTGGGATCTCGGCGCGGCGGCGCTGCGGGTCTATTCCGGCAGTGACTTCGTCGCGGCGCAGGCCGCGCAGAGCATGCAGCAGCTCGACGGGGTCGGCATCAACACCGGCTCGGATCAGACCAACCGGCTGGCGGTCGCGGCGCCGGCGACGCTGCTCAGCCACGAGGGCGCTGGGCACCAGCTGAAGATCAACAAGGCCGGGCCCGGCGACAGCGCAACGCTGCTGTTCCAGTCCGGCTGGTCCGGCCGCGCCGAGATCGGCCTGGCCGGCGCCGACGACTTGGCGCTGAAGGTCAGCGCCGACGGCGCCAGCTGGCGCGACAGCTTCCGGGTCGACGGCGCCAGCGGCGCGCTGCTGCCGGCCGCCGGGCTGCGGTTTCCCGCCACCCCGGCGCCCTCCGCCGATCCGCTGACGCTCGACGCCTATGCCGAGGCCGACTGGACCCCGGTGCTGCTGGCCGAGACCGCGGCGAGCGGCGCGGTGGCCAGCGCCAGCGGCAGCCATGTCAAGATCGGCCGGATGGTGCTCGCGCGCTTCGAGATCGAGCTTGCCGACCCGGGCAGCGGCGGCGCCGGGCCGGTGCGGATCGACGGGCTGGCCTTCGCCGGCGCCACCGGTTGCAGCGCCGACATCCTGCACCCGGGGGTGGGCTTTCCCGGCAGCGGCGCGCCGCGCGCCGCGCTGAGCGGCACCAGCCTGGCGCTGAGCTCGAGCGACGGCGTCGCGCTGGACTGGTCGGCGCTGCCGGCCGGCGCCCGGCTTTCGGGGTCGATCGGCTATATCGCCGACAGCTGAGCCGGATGGCGGTGGCGCGCCAAAGCCCCGGACCATTCGCGGTTGCAACGCCGCCCTTCGCAGGGAATACCTCGCTGCGATCCCGGCCGCACGGGGCCCCGGCAGCGCCGGGCCCCCGTGCGGCCGGATGGCAGGGCAGCGAAGGGCGCGATCATGAAACTACTCGTCACCGGCGGCGCCGGCTTCATCGGATCCGCGGTGGTGCGGCAGGCGATCGCGGCGGGCCACGCGGTGGTCAATCTCGACGCGCTGACCTACGCCGCCTGCCTCGACAACCTGGCCTCGGTCGCCGACAGCCCGCGCTACGCCTTCGAACATGCCGACATCCGCGACCGCGCCGCGCTGGACCGGATCTTCGCAGAGCATGCGCCGGACGCGGTGATGCACCTGGCCGCCGAAAGCCACGTCGACCGGTCGATCGACGGGCCCGGCGATTTCGTCGAGACCAACATCACCGGCACCTATCATCTGCTCGAGGCGGCGCGCGGCTACTGGGACGGCCGGGGTCGGCCCGAAGGCTTCCGGTTCCACCATGTCTCGACCGACGAGGTGTTCGGCAGCCTCGGCGCCGAGGGGCTGTTCAGCGAAACCACCCCCTATGATCCGCGCTCGCCCTATTCGGCCTCGAAGGCGGCAAGCGACCACCTGGTGCGGGCCTGGCACGAGACCTACGGGCTGCCGGTGGTGCTGAGCAATTGCTCGAACAATTACGGCCCCTACCACTTTCCCGAAAAGCTGGTGCCGGTGGTGATCCTGAACGCGCTGGCCGGACGCCCGATCCCGGTCTACGGCGCCGGCGAGAACATCCGCGACTGGCTCTATGTCGAGGACCACGCCGCGGCGCTGCTCACCGTGCTCGAGCGCGGCGCCCTGGGCCGCAGCTACAACATCGGCGGCGAGAACGAGGCCCGCAACATCGATCTCGTCGGGATGATCTGCGCCATACTCGACCGCGAAAAGCCCCGTGACAGACCCTATCGCGAACAGATCACCTTCGTCACCGACCGGCCCGGCCACGACGCGCGCTACGCGATCGACCCGAGCCGGATCCGCGACGAGCTGGGCTGGCGGCCCAGCGTCACGCTGGAGCAAGGGCTCGAGAAGACGGTGCGCTGGTATCTCGACAACGAGGCCTGGTGGCGGCCGCTGCAGGCGCGCCACGGGGTCGGCGAACGGCTAGGGACGGGGGCAGGGACGGGGGCAGGGGCCGCGACAGGACCCGGCGCGGCCGCCGGCCGGGCGGCGTCGTGATGCGGGTCCTGGTGCTGGGCCGCAGCGGCCAGGTCGCGACCGAGCTGACGCGGCTTGCGGCGGCGCGGGGCATCGCGCTGCGCAGCCTCGACCGCGCCGCGCTGGACCTGTCGCAGCCGCAGGCGGTGCGCCGGGCGCTGCCCGGGCTGCTCGGCGACGCGCAGGTGCTGATCAACGCGACCGCCTGGACCGCGGTCGACGCCGCCGAGACCGACGAGCCGGCGGCAGCCCGGGTCAACGCCGAGGCGCCGGGCGAGATGGCCCGGGTCGCCGCCGCCGCCGGGCTGCCGTTCCTGCACGTCTCGACCGATTACGTGTTCGACGGCAGCGGCACCGCGGCCTGGACCCCGGACGACACCCCGGCGCCGCTCTCGGCCTATGGCCGCAGCAAGCTGGCCGGCGAGACGGCGGTGCGCGAGGCCGGCGGGGTGCACGCGATCCTGCGCACCTCCTGGGTGTTCTCGGCGCAGGGCGGCAACTTCGTGAAGACCATGCTGCGGCTCGGCCGCGACCGCGCCGCGCTGAACGTCGTCGCCGACCAGATCGGCGGCCCGACCCCGGCCGCCGCGATCGCCGCGGCGCTGCTGGACATGGCGCTGGCGCTGCACCAGGGCCGCGGCGCCGGCGGCACCTATCATTTCGCAGGGGGTCCCGACACCAGCTGGGCCGGCTTCGCGCGCGAGATCTTCGCCCGCGCCGGGCTGCCGGTGCGGGTCGACGAGATCGCGGGCGCCGACTGGCCGACCCCGGCGCCGCGGCCCGGCAATTCCCGGCTCGACTGCACCACGCTGGAACAAGAGTTCGGCATCGCCCGGCCGGATTGGCGCGACGGGCTCGATCAGGTGCTGGCCGAGCTGGCACGCAAGGAGACGACATGAAGATCACCGAAACCGCGCTGCCCGGCGTGCTGATCCTCGAGCCGCGCCGGTTCGGCGACGACCGCGGCTGGTTCACCGAAAGCTGGAACCGCGAGACCCTGAAACAGCACGGCATCGACATCGATTTCGTGCAGGACAACCATTCCTACAGCGCCGCGCCCGGCACCGTGCGCGGGCTGCACTACCAGGCGCCGCCGCGGGCCCAGGACAAGCTGGTCCGGGTCGGCCGCGGCCGGGTGCTCGATGTGGCGGTCGACGGCCGCCGCGGCTCGCCGCGATACGGCCACTGGGTCGGGGTCGAGCTCTCGGCCGAGAACGGCCGGCAGCTGCTGGTGCCGAAGGGCTTCCTGCACGGCTTCGCGACGCTGACCCCGGATGTCGAGCTGCTGTACAAATGCTCGGATGGCTACGCGCCGGACTGCGACGGCGCGGTGGCCTGGGACGACCCCGATCTCGGCATCGACTGGGGCATCGGCGCCGGCAACGCGACGCTGTCGGACAAGGATCGCGCCGCGCCGCGCTTCGCCGACTGGCACAGCCCGTTCAGCTATCAAGGACCGACATCATGACGCTCCCCGCCGCCACCGCCCGCAAGGGGATCATCCTCGCCGGCGGCTCGGGCACCCGGCTGTACCCGATCACCCAGGGGCTGTCGAAGCAGCTGCTGCCGATCTACGACAAGCCGATGATCTATTACCCGATCACCGTGCTGATGCTGGCCGGGATCCGCGAGATCGCGCTGATCACCACCCCCGACGACCAGGCGCAGTTCCGCCGCACCCTGGGCGACGGCGCGCAATGGGGGCTGTCGATCAGCTACATCGCCCAGCCCAGCCCGGACGGGCTGGCGCAGGCCTACCTGCTGGCCGAGGGGTTCCTCGACGGCGCCGGCTCGGCGATGGTGCTGGGCGACAACATCTTCTTCGGCCACGGCCTGCCCGAGCTGTTGGCCGAGGCCGATGCGCAGCCCTCGGGCGGCACCGTGTTCGGCTATCACGTCGCCGATCCCGAACGCTACGGCGTGGTCGATTTCGACGCCGAGGGCCGGGCCCGGGCGATCGTCGAGAAACCGACGACCCCGCCCTCGAGCTACGCCGTCACCGGCTTGTATTTTCTGGATGGCAGCGCCCCCGAGCGGGCCCGCCAGGTGCGGCCCTCGGCGCGCGGCGAACTCGAGATCACCAGCCTGCTCGAGATGTATCTCGAGGAGGAGGCGTTGCGGGTCAAGCGGATGGGGCGCGGCTACGCCTGGCTCGACACCGGCACCCATGACAGCCTGCTCGACGCCGGCAACTTCGTGCGCACGCTGGAGCGGCGCCAGGGGCTGCAGACCGGCAGCCCCGACGAGGTCGCCTTCAGCAAGGGCTGGATCGACGCCGAGGCGCTGCGCCGCCGCGCCGCGCTGTTCGGCAAGAACGCCTACGGCCGGTTCCTGTCGGAGCTGCTGCGCTGACGGCGGATCGGCGCCGCCCGGCTTCGGCCCGGGCTGCGCCGCGACATGCCGCGTGATAGCCCGGTCGATGCCGCCAATCCCGGCCCCGGATGGCTGCATCGGCGACATGTTTTCGCCGGTTTCGTTCCCTAGACTTTCGGCGGCGCCCCGGCCCGCCGCGCGCGGCCCGGCGCCCGCGACGCAGCGACATGGAGATCCGCACGCATGGCCCGTAACGGCACCCCGGACGATATCGCCCATTATCTCACGCATGACTATTTCCGCGACAGCGGCGAGCTGCGGCACTGGTTCGACACCAGCAGCAGCAACGTGATCAGCGTCAACATCTCGGGGCTGAACAGCGCCGGGCAGCAGCTGGCCCGCTGGGCGCTGGACGCCTGGGAAACCGTCGCCGACGTCGATTTCCGGATCACCGGCGGTGGCGCCATGCTGACCTTCGACGACTCGCAGAGCGGCGCGACCGCCTCCTACACCTATTACACCAGCGGCGAGCTGGTCAGCGCCCGGATCAACATCGGCGCCGACTGGCTGGTCGGCAACGGCACCACGATCGACAGCTACAGCTTCCGCACCTACGTGCACGAGGTCGGCCATGTGCTCGGGCTCGGCCATGCCGGGGATTACGACGGCAGCGCCGATTTCAACCGCGATGCGGTCTGGAGCAACGACAGCTGGCAGATCACCGCGATGTCCTATTTCGACCAGGTGCAGAACCCCAACGTCGACGCCAGCCGCGCGGTGTCGGTCGGGCTGATGCAGGCCGACATCGTCGCGGTGCGCGAGCTTTACGGCGCCGCGACCGGCAGCAAGACCATGGGCGACACGGTCTGGGGCGTCGGCTCGACGCTCGACACCCACCTGGGCGAGTTGTTCCGGGCCCGGGACGCCGGCGACGCCGCGATCAGCGCCGGCCGGCCGTTCGCGATCACCATCCTGGATGACGGCGGCACCGACACCATCGACTTCAGCGACGACAGGCGCGACCAGCGGGTCGACCTGCGCGCCGGCGCGATCTCGGACATCTACGGCCAGACCGGCAACCTGATCATCGACCGCGGCACCCGGATCGAGAACTACACCGCCGGCGCCGGCGACGACACGCTGGGCGGCACCGCCGCCGGCAACCGGATCTTCGGCAATGCCGGCGCCGACATCATCTCCGGGCTCGACGGCGCCGACCGGCTGAGCGGCGATGCCGGCAACGACATCCTGATCGGCCACAACGGCGCCGACCAGCTGTTCGGCGGCACCGGCGCCGACGAGCTGACCGGCGCGGTCGGCGACGACCGGCTCTGGGGCGGCGCCGATGCCGACGTGCTGTCCGGGCTTGGCGGCAACGACAAGGCCTATGGCGGCGCCGGCGACGACCGGCTGATGGGTCATGGCGGCAACGACCTGCTGCAGGGCGGCGGCGGCAACGACCTGCTGCAGGGCGGCAACCGCGACGACGTGCTGCGCGGCGACGCCGGCGCCGACACGCTGCACGGCAACGCCGGCGCCGACACGCTGATGGGCGGGGTCGGCAACGACCTGCTGATCGGGCAGGGCGGCCGCGACCTGCTGCGCGGCGAGGCCGGCAACGACGTGCTGACCGGCGGCAACGGCGCCGACGTCTTCGTCTTCACCGCCGGCCGCGACCGGATCACCGATTTCCGCGACAACCTCGACACGCTGGCGCTCGACGACGCGCTCTGGGGAAACCGCGATCTCAGCACCGCGCAGATCCTCGACCACGCCCAGATGGCTGGCGGCAAGGTGGTGTTCGACTTCGGCGGCGGCCACACGCTGATCATCGCCGGGCTCGACCAGGTGGCGCAGCTGTCCAACGATCTCACGGTGATCTGACGGGATCCGACCGGCAGCCGGGCCCGCGGCCCCGGCATGAAACCTGCACGAAACCGGCGGGGTGCGCATCCAACGCACCCCGCCGCTCCCCCACCTTCCGCCCCGAGCTGCCGGCCGCGGGACGGGATCGCGGAGCTACTCCCGTTCGAGCAGCGCGGTCGACATGCCGCTCAGCACCGGGTTGACCAGATAGTCGAGCAGGGTCTGCTCGCCGGTCTCCAGCATCACCTGCGCCGGCATGCCGGGCAGGGTGCGGATATGCGGCAGCGCCGCCAGCGCCTCGGGCGACACCGCGACGTCGACCTGGAAATACGGCTCGGAGGTGGCCGGGTCGACCAGGCTGTCGGCCGAGACCTGCACCACGGTGCCGGCCAGCGCCGGCGTCGAGCGGAACGAATAGGCCGAAAGCTGGACCCGCGCCGGGCCGCCAAGATCGACCTCGTCGATATCCGAGGGCGAGACCCGGGTCTCGACCACGAAATCGGCGTCGCGCGGCACGATCTCGAGCAGGTTCTGCCCGGGCTGGATCACCCCGCCCAGCGTGTTGATCCCGAGGTTGACCACCCGGCCGGTGCGCGGCGCCCGGATCGTCAGCCGCTCGAGCACCTCGTGGGTTGCCGCCAGCCGCTGCCGCAGGTCGAACACCGTCTCGTGCAGCCGCTGCCGCTGGTCGGCGATCTCGCGCAGCCAGTCGCGGCGGATCTGCAGAATCCGCTCTTCCATCTCGGCGACCTGCTGCCGGGCGCTCAGCCGGTCGCTGTCGACCAGCCCGAAGTCGCTGAGGATCAGCGCCTCGTCCTGGCGCCGCTGGGTCAGCCGCGCCATCGTCACCAGACCCTGTTCATGGAGTTTCTCGAGACCGCCCAGCTCTTCGCGCACCAGGTCGAGCTGGGTCTGCAGCCCGACGCGGCGCAGCTCGAAGCCGGCCACCCGTTCGCCAAGCTGGGCGATCCGCTCGCGCAGGATCTGCACCTGGCCGTCGAGCATCGCCCGGTTCGAAAAGAAGATGTCGCGCTGCGCCTGCCACAGCGGCGCCAGCTCCGGGTCGGCCGCGATCAGCGCCGCCAGTTCCTCGGGCTGGCGCAGCTCGGCCGCGCCGACATGCTCGGCGGCGAGCCGCGCCTCCTGCGCCAGCGCGCTGGCCAGCTGGCTGCTCAGGATCGCGATCTGCGCTTGGCTGCGGGTGTCGTCGAGCACCGCGATCACCGCGCCCTGTTCGACCAGCGCGCCCTCGCTGACCTCGATCCGGCGCAGCAGCCCGCCCTCGAGATGCTGCACCACCAGCCGGTCGCCGACCACCCGGAACGCGCCGGAGGCGACCACCGCGCTGGTCATCGGCGCCAGCGCCGCCCAGCTGCCGAGGCCGCCGACCAGCCCGACGCCGAGCAGCAGCAGCCACAGCACCAGCCGGCGCACCCCGATGGGCGGCGCCGAGGGCAGCCGCAGATCCGGCATCCGGTCGAGAAACCCGGCGCGCTGCAGCGCCTCGCGCGGGGTCGGATCGGTGGTCAGGCTGCTCATGCGCTGTCTCCTGCGGTGCCGCGCGCCGCGCCCGGCAGCTCCGCGACCCGCGGCCCGGCGCTGACCGGGGCGGGGGCGGGGGTGGGGGTGGTGACCGGGCGCACCGCGCTGGCCTCGAGGATGCTGCGCGCGGCGCCGAACTTCTCGATCCGGCCCTGTCGCAGCACCGCCGCGTGGCTGACCTCGCGCAGCAGGTTCATCCGATGCGTCACCACCACCACGATGGCGCCGCGCGCGGTGGCGCCGGCGATCGCCCGGGCCAGCGCCGCCTCGCCCTCGGGGTCGAGGTTGGCGTTGGGTTCGTCGAGCACCACCAGCCGGCGGTCGCCGAAGAAGGCGCGGGCCAGCCCGATCCGCTGGCGCTGCCCGGCCGACAGCCCCTCGCCGCGGACTCCGACCTTGTGGTTGTAGCCGCCGGGCAGCTGCAGGATCATCTCGTGCACCTCGGCCAGCTTGGCCGCGGCCACCACCTCCGAGGGCCGCGCCTCGGGGTCCATCATCGCGATGTTCTCGGCGATCGAGCCGCGGAACAGCTCGACCCGCTGCGGCAGGAAGCCGATGGCGCGGCCGATCTGCGCCGACGGCCAGTCGCTCAGCGCCGCGTCGTCGATCCGGATCGTGCCGCGCGACAGCGGCTGCAGCCCGACCAGGCAGCGCGCCAGCGTGGTCTTGCCGGCGCCCGACGGCCCGACCAGCCCCAGCGACTGGCCCGGCCGCAGCTCGAGCGAGACGTCGAACAGCACCGGGTCCTGCTGCCCGGGCAGCAGCACCGTCGCCGACTCGACCGACACCCGGCCCTCGGGCTCGGGCAGCGCCATCCGGTCTTCGGTGCCGTCGATATGCGCCAGCAGCCGGTTCAACCGGCCCAGCGACTGCCGCGCCCGCATCAGCGCGGTCCAGCCGGCGATCGACTGTTCGATCGGCGCCGCGGCGCGGCCCAGCAGGATCGAGGCGGCGATCATCAGCCCGGGGCCGAGGCTGCCGGCCAGCACCAGCACCACCCCGGTGCCGAGCAGCGCGATCTGCAGCGCCATCCGCACCATCTTGGCCAGCGATCCCATCAGCGCCACCCGGTCGGTCGCCAGGGTGCCGAACACGATCGCCGCGAAGGACCGGTAGGTCCAGCGTTCGATCATCGCCCGGCTGCCGCCCATCGCGTGCACCACCTCGGCGTTCATCAGCATCTCCTCGGCGGTGCCGTTGGCCGCGACCGCGGCTTCGGTGGCGGCGGCGCTGGGGCCGCGGCCGAGGATCTCGCTGATCACGCCGAGCGCGAACAGCACCGCCAGGCCGATCAGCGCGACCAGGCCCAGCAGCGGGTGAAACAGGAAGATCAGCCCGACGAAGACCACCGACCACGGCACGTCGAGCAGCGCGATCAGCACCGGGCTGGTGACGAAGCCGCGCAGCTCCTGCAGGTCGCGCAGCGGCTGCACCGTGCGGCTGTCCTCGGGCAGGCTGCCCGACATCAGCCCGGTCAGCACGATCGGCCCGACCCGGGCCTCGAGCCTGGTGCCGAGCCGGGCCACCAGCCGTTGCCGGATCACGTCGAACAGGAAGAAGAAGAACAGGGCGATCGCGGCCCCGGTGGTGAGCGCGATCAGGGTGGGGATGCTTCCCGAGGACATGACCCGGGAAAACAACTGCAGCATGTAGAGGGGTGCCGTCAGTATCAGGATGTTGACGAAGGCGCTGGCGATGAAGATCGCTCCGATCAATCCGCGCTGCCCGTCAAAGACTCTCGAGGCTTTCATTCACATGTCCCCCCGGACACACAGGAAAAAAATCACCGACCCGACCGTTGACGGCACCCTGGCCCAAGTCGTTGGATGGCCGGGGGACCAGTTTGGCGGCTCAGGCCAGGGCTAGAAGAGGACCAGCACCACGTCTGGTGATGCCGGTCCCCTTCGTGCTGGCCGACTAGACGAAGTAGCCGTGATCGTCGTTGAAGCCGGTATCGCTGGCGACCACTTTGATCGCCTCGTAGTTGCCGACATCGCCGGAAGAGATGGCGTTGATGCCGACCCCGCCGAACGGGTTCGCGTCCTGACCCAGCGAGCTGAAGAAGCTGGTGCTGGTCATCAGGCCGAGGTCGAGGATGTGCACCGTGGCCCCGCCGGCCGAGATGCTGACGTCGTCGCCGACCTCGTTCACCGTGGCGCCGAAGTTGTTCAGCGCCTGGAACGCCTGCTGCGAGGTGGTGCCGATGCCGCCGTCGACGTTGGTGACCCGGAACAGCAGCACGTCGTGATCGTCATCCATGTCGAAGTCGTGGATCAGGTCGGTGCCGTCGTTGGAGCTGAACGACAGGCCATCCCACTCCAGGTCGAGGATGAAGACGTCCTTGCCGCCACCGCCGTTCAGGTAGTCGTCGCCGGCGCCGCCCTTCAGGTAGTCGTTGCCCTGGTTGCCAAAGAGCTGGTCGGGCCCGTTGCCGCCGTCGAGGAAGTCGCTGCCCTCGCCGCCGTAGAGCTTGTCGGAACCGTTCTCACCGTAGAGGCAGTCGTCGTCGTCGTCGCCCCACAGATGGTCACGCTGATCCCCGCCAAGCAGCACGTCGTCGTCGTCGCCACCATAGAGGTAGTCGCAGTTGTCGTTGCCCTCGAGGTAGTCTTCGCCGTCGCCGCCCCAGATCTTGTCGCTGCCGCTCTGGCCGTAGATCACATCGTGGCCGTCGTTGCCCCAAAGGTAATCGCGGCCGTCGTTGCCGAAGATGTAGTCGTCGCCGTTGTCGCCCCAGATCATGTCGTTGCCGTCGCCGCCGAACAGATCGTCGTCGCCGTTGTTGCCACGGATCTTGTCGTTGCCGGCGCCGCCGAAGATCACGTCGTCGTCGTTGTTGCCGAAGATGCAGTCGTTGCCGTCATCGCCGAACAGCAGGTCTTCGCCGTTGCCGCCGCCGATCACGTCCTTGCCGTTGCCGCCAAAGGCCACGTCGTTGCCGCCCTGGCCGTAGAGCTTGTCGTTGCCGTCCTCGCCCCAGATCCAGTCGTCGCCGGTGCCGCCGCGGATGTTGTCGTTGCCGGCAACGCCGTCGTCGAACTGCGGATCGCAGGTCGGGCATTCGAGCTGGCCGAAGTGATCCTCGCTCTGCAGCGAGATAGATTCTTCGGTCCCGCCGTTCGGCTCCTCGTCGTCGCAGCAATCGCCGAGCCAGTCGATCTCGGCACCGTCGGCGAAGTCGCCGTAGAGGATGTCACCCTGGGCGCCGCCCTGGATCACGTCGTTGCCCGAGCCGCCGCGCATCCGGTCGGCACCGGCGTCGCCCTGCATCACGTCGTAGCCCGCGCCGCCGTCCATCAGGTCCTTGTCGCGGCCGCCGAACATCAGGTCGTCGTCGTTGCCGCCCTGCATCACGTCTTCGCCGGCGCCGCCATCCATGATGTCGTCGCCATTGCCGCCGAACATGCAGTCGTCGCCGCCCGGTGTGTCGCCCTTGTCGCCAAGCCAGGTGTCCGAGCCGAAGTCGAGATCGTCGCCGTTGCCCTGGCGGACATCGCCGAACATCTCGTCGTCGCCGTCGCCGCCGTTCAGCAGGTCGTCGCCAAGGCCGCCGGCCATCCGGTCGTCGCCCCAGCCGCCGTCCATCCGGTCGTCGCCGGTGCGGCCGTACATGGTGTCGTCGTCACCTTGGCCCCACATGCAGTCGTCGCCGCCTTCGCCGTCCATGCAGTCGTCGCCGTAGCCGCCGAACATGTAGTCGTCGTCGTCGCCGTCGGTGTCGTTGCGATCGCCGCCGAGGCCGAAGTCGCCATCATCGCCGAACATCGTGTCGTGGCCCTGGCCGCCGAAGATCACGTCGGTGTCGGCGCCGCCAAGCAGCAGGTCGTCGCCCTTGGCGCCCTCGATCCAGTCGCAGCCGGTGCCGCCATCGATGCAGTCGTCGCCATAGCCGCCGTGCAGGTAGTCGTTGCCCTCGTCGCCGGTGATCAGGTCGTCGCCGCCGCGGCCCTCGATGTAGTCATGGCCCTGTTCGCCGTAGAGCCGGTTGTTGTTGCCATTGCCGTAGATCGCGTCGTCGCCATGCCGGCCGCGGGCGTTGTCGCTGGCATCGTTGTCGTTCAGATCGAGAACGTTGCCGCCGTTGTCGCCGCTCTCGAAGATGCCGTCATTGTAGTTCGGGCCAAACTTGTCCTCGTCCTGGAACTCGATGTCGCAGTTCGGATCGCAGACTTCCCACTCCGGGTTGTAGCTTCTCTCGGCCATCGCCTTTCCTCCTGTTCTGCCCCGCGCGTCGTTCCCCTGTAGGGAAGGCGGAGGCGGGCCCGGGACGACCCGGTGCCGGTTGCGGATGCGGATCTGCATCCATGCCGCCATTGGACCGCGTCAGGGGCGGTCGGGGCTGCCCCCGTTTGGGGACAGAATTTCCGGCAATCGGGTCTGAAACGCCGTCGCCGCGTCGCGCAGCGGCGCCGCGAAGCCGGCGCCGAGCCCCAGCCCGAGCGTCAGCAGCAGCGCGGTCCAGACGCCGCGCCGCAGCAGCCGCCGTCGCGGCCGCTGCCGCTGCGCCAGCACCTCGCCGAAGGTGCGGCGCAGCACCGGTTCGAACTCGATCCGCAGCGCCCCCTCCATCCGGTTCACCGCCGCCTCGAGGCCGTCGATCCGGGCGCTGAGCGCGGCGCGGTCGGCTTCGGCCTTGCGGGTCTGCAACGCCGCCAGCCCCTCGTTCAGCGTCGCGAACAGCGTCACGATCCGCTTGTGCAGCTCGACCAGGTCGGCCTGCCGCGCCAGCGCCGGCTCGATCGAGCCCAGCAGCCCGGCAAGCTGGCGCAGCTGCGCCGCGTCGGGTGCCGGCGCGGCGCCGGAAGCGGCAGCCTGCGCCGGGGCCGGGCCGGGCGCGATGCCCGGTGTCATGCCGGGTGTCATGCCGGGTGTGATGTCAGGCCCGATGTCCGGCCCGATGTCTGGCCCTATGTCGGGGCCGAGACCCGGTCCGAGCCGGAGCTTGGCACCGGGATCGGCGCCGGGATCGGGCGCGGTGTCGCCCTGCGATGTCATCTTGTTCATGACGCGCCCCCCAGCCCGGCCTGCCAGGTCAGCATCTGCGCCATCTCGGCGCGGCAGCCGACGTTGAGCTTGGCCAGCACCCGCTTGGAATAGGTGCTGAAGGTCTGCTCCTTGAGCCCGGCGATATAGGCCGCCTCGCGGTTCGACAGGCCAAGCTGCATCAGCGAGGCGACCCGGGCCTCGGCCGGGGTCAGCCCCATCTTCTGCGCCAGCATCTCGATCCGCTTCGGATCCGGCCGCGCCGCCAGCACCGCGACGATCAGGGTTTCCTCGGGTCCGGCCTGGTAGCGCGACAGCGACAGCGGCAGCCGCGGCCCGCCGTCATTGCCGTCGAGAAACAGGATGTATTCGGACTCGTCGGGCCGGCCTATGCAGTTCTGCAGCGCCAGCCGCAGCGCCCGGGTTTCGGCGGCGTTGCGACAGCGCAGCCCGTCGGGCGCCTCGCGCAGCACCAGGCCGGACTTGAGCACCGCCGCCGCCGCGGCGTTGACCTGCAGCAGCTGGCCGGCCGCATCGAGCACCAGCACCGCGGCGCCGACCCGCTTGGAGATCATCCACATCAGCGCCTCGGTGGCGACGATGCGCTGGTGGCCGCCGAGCTCGTCGAGCAGATCCGCGCGCAGCGCCGCCCAGAACGCGCTCAGCGCGTCGGCGCAGCCTTCGGCCTGCGCCGGATCGGGCAGCCGCAGCGCCAGCTCGTCGACCCGGCCGGAGCCGAGCTCGATCCGGTAGCGCGACCAGCCATCGGCGGCGCAGACCGGGTCCGGCAGCCAGCCGGGGCAGGGCGCGGTGCCCGGCAGCCGGGTCACCGCGATCACGGTCTCGGCGGCGCCGGCCGCGGCCTGCGACGCCAGGCTTCTGGGGCAGGCGCTGGCGCCGCCGACGGTGGCCAGGTGCAGCGCGCCGCCATCGACCGCCAGCCGGGCCAGCGCCTGTGGTGCCAGTCCGGAAAGAGCGTGTTTGAATCTGGGAGAATGGATGAAAGGATGCGTCCCATTAATGGAACGGTCTTCATAAAACATATTCAGCCCCCCCGGCCGAAAACAAAAAATACCAACATTGCCAGACTAACATGCGGCCGCAAAACCCGGTGAGGCGCATTTGGATTACGCCTAACGACGGAATGGCTTTGGCCAGAATCGGCAACGATGAAAATTCTACCACCGACGGAGTAAAACGCCGGGCGCAATTCAACCCAGGGTTAATCAGACACGATAGCCAACACTCATTGGGCGATCAGCCGCCGATGCGGCCTGGCGGGCGCGGCGCTCCGGCGACCCGGGATCAACCGCCGAAACGAATTGGGATTTCCCGCATCGCGCCGCGCCGGCGACAATCGATCGGCCGAGTCAATTGGCGGCGCGGGTAAGCATATTTGCAAAAACGGCTTTGTGATGGCGCTCCGGAGCGGTAGGCTTCAAGCCATTGGGAAATCGATGCGGCGCCCCGGCGCGGCATCACCTGGCGGTCGTGCCGAGGTAATTAATTCGCTTAGTTTAAATGTTTTAATTGTTTCCTTGGAGTTCCGAGGAGTTTTTCGAATGGATATCCTTGTCGTCAGCCGTGCCAAACTGTTCCGCGACATGATCGCGACCTGCCTCGCGCAGGGGAATCTTCGGGTGACCGGAAAATTCGGACATATCGGCGAGATCCAGAGCAGCGCCGGCGATTGCGTGGTGCTGCTGCAGACCGCCGAGACGCTGGACGGAATCGCCCGCCAGGCGGCGCGGTTGCGGCGCCGTCTGCCACGGGTGCGGATCGTGCTGATGCCGCCGCTCGAACTGTGCACCGCGCTGCGCAGCGCCCCGCCCGAGCGGGTCGAGGCGGTGGTGCCGGTCGATCGCTCGGCCGAGATGCTGATCGGCACCGTCTCGGTGGTGCAAAGCAGCAGCGCGCTGCGGCCCGAGCGCCGCGAGCTGGTCTCGATCGGCGCCACCGCCCCCGGCTCGGTTTCCGGGACGGACCCGGCGCCCTGCGACACCGGCGCGGCCGACGGGGCGCTCCGCTCAGCCCGCGCCGAGCCGCAGCACAAGCTGTCGCTGCGCGAGCGCACGATCCTGCAGCACCTGACCCGCGGCGTGTCGAACAAGGACATCGCCCGCGATCTCGGGATCCAGGAATCGACGGTGAAGGTGCATCTGCGCACCTGCTACCGCAAGATCGGCGTGATGAACCGCACCCAGGCGGCGCTCTGGGCCACCAGCCACCTGCAATCCTGACCCCCCTGGAGTCAGCCGGGGGTCAGCCGGCGTCGCCGGCTCCGGCACCCGGGCCGGCGGCGCCGGCCCCGGAACTGGCCCCGGAGCCGACCCCGGAGCCGGGCGCCTCGGCCTTGGCCGGCAGCGCCACCGGCGGGTTCTGCCGCAGCCAGTCGTTGGTCTCGGCGCCGGCGTTGAGATACCAGTAGCTGCCCGGATCCATCCGGCTGGCCAGCAGCCGGTCGCGCGACTCGGTCAGCGGTTTCAGCGTCTCGACGACTCGCCGCGGATTGTCGGTGTCGAGGTTGACCAGGCAGGCGCGCTCCATCACCCGGTGCGCTCTCAGCCGTTTCAGCTCGGCCCAGAGCGCGGTGTAATGCGCGGGTCCTTGCTCATTGTGCAGATCGTAGGTCAGCAGAAAAATCGCCATGACGGACTCCCCGGGCTGTCGGTTCTGTCCGTCCGAGACTAGGCGCCCGACCGCCGCGCTGGCAACGGCCTTGTGACCCCCGATCATGCAACCAGGCAACGTTGTGACGATGCCCCGGATCGGCCCCTGGATCGGCCGTCCCACGACACATTAACAACATAATCTTCGTTACACGGTAAGGACTTGCAGTTCCCGAGCGGACGCAAGCCCTGCGCCTTGACAGCGGAAAGCCGCGTGGTCGCCAGGGAAGTTCGGTTGCTCGCTGCTCGCTCAGGGGTAGATAGGCCCCCCGTTTCGAAATCAAGGAGGCGCGGTGATTCATCTTCTGTCCCGACTGATCGCAGCCAGCGCGATCGCCCTGCCCGCCGCCGCCGCCCCGGCCGGGGCCGCGCCCGCCGCGATCTTCCTGTCCTGCGACCAGGCCGCACCCGGCCGGCAGCTCTGCGACAGGCTCGGCGACGCGCTGCGCGACCGCACCGACGCACCGATCCTGCCAGCCGCGCCCGGCGCCGCGGAGGCCGCGGCGCCGGGCGCGCTGTGGATCACCCTCGAGCTGCTGCACGCCGACGCCAGCGCGATCGAGGCGCGGCTGCGCTGGCGCCCGACCGGGACTGCGACCGGGACTGCGACCGGGACCGGCGCCGAGACCCTCGGTCCGGCGGTCACCCTCGGCCAGTCGGACGCCGCGCTGACCCCGGATCGCTTCCCGATGCTGATCGACAGCCTGTTGCGGGTCAGCCCGCTGCCCGTCCCCGCCCCGCGCTGAGCGCGCCCCACACCCACGCACCGCCCCGGCAAGGATCCCAGTTCAGACCATGACCAGCCAGACCGCCCTTCCCGTCTCCGTCTCCTTCGCCGCCAGCCACCACGACCACGACCACGCCGCCGGTCCCCACAACCACGCCGCCGGTCCCAGCAACCATGCCGAGGCCTCGGATGCGCCGACCGGCCTCGCGACGCCGTACCGGATCACCGCAGGCGACAGGTTCCAGGGCGTGCTCGACCATGTCGGCGACCGCGACTGGATCGCCATCGACCTCGGCCAGGGCGACAGCCTAGTGGCGGATTTCTACGGCGCCCGCACCGCGCCGATCTCCGACCCCTACCTGCGGCTCTACGACGATCACGGCCACCTGCTCGCCTTCGACGACAACAGCGGCAGCGGTCTCGAGGCCAGCCTGTACTTCGTGGCGCCGAGCTCCGGCATCTATTACATCGAGGCCAGCGCCGCCAACGACGCCGAGACCGGCGGCTACGTGCTCGAGACCTTCGCGACCGGGCTGGCGGCGGATGGCAGCCACGACGATCTCGCCGATTACCTGACCGACGGCTACTGGCGCGGCTACGGCCAGAGCCCGCACGCCTTCGACGTCTCGGGCGATCACGTGATCAGCGTCAACCTGACCGGGCTCACCGCCGAGGGCCTGCAGCTGGCCCGCTGGGCGCTCGAGGCCTGGGAGATGGTCGCCGACCTCGATTTCCAGGAGACCTCGGGCAGCGCCGACATCCGCTTCGACGACAACTCGCCCTCGGCGTTTTCCAACAGCACCCGCTCCGGCGGCACCATCATCGAGGCCTCGGTCACCATCGGCACCGACTGGCTGGCCCGCCACGGCACCACCATCGACAGCTACAGCTTCCAGACCTACATGCACGAGATCGGCCACGCGCTCGGGCTGGGCCACCAGGGGCATTACAACGGCATCGCCTCGTATTACAGCGGCGCCAGCTTCGGCAACGACAGCTGGCAGCTGTCGCTGATGTCCTATTTCAACCAGACCGACAACGTCACCACCGGCGCCAGCTACGCCGCGCTGGCGACCCCGATGCTGGTCGACATCCTGGCGATCCAGAAGCTCTACGGCGCCGCCACCGGCGGCATCACCGCCGGCGACACGGTCTGGGGCGACGGCAGCAGCTTGGGCAACTACCTCGGCGCGCTGTACCGCGCCGCCGGCGACCCGGCGCTGAACCGCGGCGGGCCGCTGGCGCTGACCATCTTCGACGAGGGCGGCATCGACCGGCTGAACCTGGGCTCGGATGGCCACGACCTGAACATCGACCTGCGCGGCGCCGGGATCTCGGACACCGGCGGGCTGGTCGGCAACATGGTGATCGCCCGCGACACGGTGATCGAGCAGCTGGTGACCGGCGCCGGCAACGACCGGATCCAGGGCAACCTCGCCGACAACCTGATCGAAACCGGCGCCGGCGCCGACACGGTGCACGCCGGCCGCGGCGTCGACCTGGTCTACGGTGGCGGCGGCAACGACACGCTGGTCGGGGCCGGCGGCGCCGACCAGCTGCACGGCGGCGCCGACGACGACCGGCTGGTCGGCAACAACGGCGACGACCGGCTCTGGGGCGACGACGGCGACGACCGGCTGGTCGGCGGCCGCGGTCTCGACGCGCTGTACGGCGGCAACGACAACGACGACCTGTCCGGGGCCGGCGGCGCCGACACGCTGCATGGCGACGCCGGCAACGACCGGCTGCGCGGCAACGCCGACAGCGACCGGCTCGAGGGCGGCGATGGCGACGACGTGCTCGAGGGCGGCGTCGGCGACGACCTGCTGCAAGGCGACGCCGGCAACGACCGGCTGCGCGGCGACAGCGGCGGCGACCTGCTGCTGGGCGGCGATGGCGACGACGTGCTGATCGGCAACGCCGGCGCCGACACGCTGCGCGGCGAGGCCGGCAACGACCTGCTGCGCGGCGGCATCGGCACCGACAGCTTCGTGTTCGACGGCGGCCACGACACGGTGCTGGATTTCCAGAACGACATCGACACCATCGTGTTCGACGCCGCGCTCTGGGGCGGCGACCGGCTGTCCTCCGAGCAGATCCTCGAGCACGCCACGGTGGTCGGCCGCGACCTGGTGTTCGATTTCGGCGCCGACGACAGCCTGACCATCACCGGGCTGCATCGCGACTGGCTGGTGCAGGACGATCTGGCGCTGCTCTGACCGCGGTCGCCCCGGGTGACCCCGCCCGGCGCAACCTCCGCCGGCCGCGGGCGCGGCATTCCGCCGACCCGGCGCCATTGCGATGCGCGCCGCCGGTCCGGGGCCGGCCCGACGCACCGGCGGACGTTGCGCCGGGCGGGGTTTTTCTGCAAGAAACGCCGCAGGGATGCCGGCCTTCGATGCCGGGCGGGCAGCAGGACACCACGCCACATGACATGTTTCGCTCTCCGGGCCGGGCTGGCCCTGCTTCTGTCGGTTTCGCTGGCCGCCTGTTCGCTGCCGCGCGGCGCCGGGCTGCAGCGGGAAGTGCTGAGCGCCAGCGCCAAGGATGAGATTCCGGACTTCGCGGTGGCGCCGGTGACCCGGTCGCTGCTCGACGATTACGCAGCCTGGCCGGCCACCGGCGAGACCGGCCGCCCCTGGATCAACCGCCAGCCACAACCCGCCAACCGGATCATCGCCGCCGGCGACAGCGTCAGCGTCACCGTCTGGAACACCGAGGACAACAGCCTGCTGACCGGCCCGGGCCAGCGCTCGGTCACCCTGCCCGAGCTGCGCGTCGCCTCGGGCGGCACCGTGTTCCTGCCCTATATCGGCACCATCCGGATCGCCGGCATGAGCCCCGAGCACGCCCGCGAGGTGATCGAGACCCGCTACGCCGAGGTCGCGCCCTCGGCGCAGGTCCAGCTTGGCCTGGCCGAAGGCCGCGCCAGCACCGTCAGCCTGGTCGGCGGCGTCGCTGCGCCCGGCTCCTACCCGCTGCCCGACAACGACTTCACCGTGCTCGGGCTGATCGCCGAAGGCGGCGGCGTCCCGGCCAGCCTCGAGAACCCGCAGATCCTGCTGCACCGCGACGGCAGGATCTACGGCACCTCGGTCGAGCGGCTGTTCGAAAACCCGGCGCTCGACACCACGCTGCGCGGCGGCGACCGGGTGATCGTCGAGCCCGACGCGCGGATCTTCCTGTCGCTCGGCGCCGCCGGCAGCGAGGCGCTGCACCGGTTCCCCAAGCAGGATCTGAGCGCGCTCGAGGCGCTGTCGATCATCGGCGGGGTCAGCGACACACGCGCCGATCCGCAGGGCATCCTGGTGCTGCGCGACTACCCGGCCGCGGCGCTGCAGGGAGACGGGCCGAAGCCGCCGCAGCAACGGGTGGTGTTCACCCTCGACCTGACCAGCGCCGACGGGCTGTTCAGCGCCGGCCGGTTCCGGATCCAGCCCGGCGATCTGGTCTACGCCACCGAAAGCCCGGTGACCACGGCGCAGACCATCTTCGGGCTGATCGGCAGCGGCTTCGGCCTGGCGCGCCAGGCCAACACGTTGTGATCCGCGCCGGGGCCCGGCCGCGGCGCGGTGTTCCGATCCGCGCCGCTTCGCTCTATGAGGGGCCGCAGATTCCCCCGGCCGCCGCCGCAAGCTTCACCCGTCCCGAGCCGTCACAGTGAGATACCCCCAGTGCTTCGACGCCTTTCCGCCTTGTTCGACCGATACAGCGCCACCCACCTGACCCTGCGCGGCGCCGGCCGGTCGATCCGCGACTCCGCCGGCCAGCCGGTCGGCCATGTCGACATCGCCGAACTGCACCAGGGCCGGTTGCGGATCGCCGGCTGGGTCCGCGCCGAGAAGGTGACGCTGCACCTGGCCGGCGAGACCGTCAGCATGGCGCCGCGCCAGCTGCGCGAGGACGTCGCCAGCGCCACCGGCGGCAGCCCGGCGGTCGGCTTCGACCTGATCCTGCCGTGCCAGGTCGAGACCCTGCTTTCGGCCGAGGCGCCGGGGCTGAGCTTCGTGACGCCGCAGCGGACCCGGTCGATCCCTTCGCTGCCGATGCCGATGCCGAGACCGCAGGCGGCGCGGCGCCGGCTGCGGCTGCGCTTCGCCGCGGCCGGGCTGCTCACGGTGCCGGCGGTGCTGGGCTGGGCGATGACCCGCGACCCGCGGTTCCGGGCCCGGGTCAAGGCGCGGCTCGGCCTGTCCGGCATCACCCATGCCGACCCGATGGAAAGCCGGCTGTTCCGCACCGCCGAGGACCGCCCGGCGCAGCCCGGCCCGGTGCGGATCACCATCGTGCTGCCGGTCTACAACGCCTTCGACCTGCTGGCCGAGGTGCTGGACCGGGTGCGGCGCAACACCGATCTGCCGTGGCGGCTGATCGTGATCGAGGACTGCTCGCCGGACCCGAGGGTGCGGCCGTTCCTGCGCAACTGGGTGGCCAGCCAGGAAGCCGATCGACCGGGCCGGGTGGTGCTGATCGAGAACCCCGAGAACCGCGGCTTCATCGGCAGCGTCAACACCGGGCTGGCGACCGCTCTGACGCAGACGCCACCGGCCGACGGCACCCCGGAAGGCCCGGTGGTGCTGCTCAACTCCGACGCCTTCGTGCCGCAGGGCTGGGCCTCGCGGCTGGTGCGGCCGATGCTGCTGCACGAGAACGTCGCCAGCGTCACGCCGCTGTCGAACGACGCCGAGATCTTCTCGACCCCGATGCTGTGCGAACAGACCCCGCTGCGCCCCGGACAGGGCGACGCGATCGACGCGGTGGCGCAAGGCTTCCACCCCGACGCGCTGATCAGCCAGGTGCCGACCGGCGTCGGCTTCTGCATGGCGATGGGTCGCGACTGGCTGCGCCGGGTGCCGGCGCTCGATACCGCCTTCGGCCGCGGCTATGGCGAGGAGGTCGACTGGTGCCAGAAGGTGCGGCGCCGCGGCGGCCGCCATCTCGGGCTGCCGGGGCTGTTCGTCGAGCATCGCGGCGGCGAGAGCTTCGGCTCGGCCGCCAAGCTGGCGCTGGTGGCGCGCAACAACGAGATCATCGCCCGCCGCTACCCGCAATACGACGCCGAGGTGCAGGGCTTCATCAGCCACGACCCGCTGCTGACCGCGCGGCTGGCGCTGGCGCTGGCCTGGGCCGGCAGCCTCGGCGCCGAGATCCCGGTCTACCTGGCGCATTCGCTGGGCGGCGGCGCCGAGATGTACCTGCGGCAGCGCATCGCCGGCGACATCGACCGGATCGGCGCCGCGGTGGTGCTACGGATCGGCGGCCGGCAGCGCTGGCAGCTCGAGGTGGTCGGGCCGCATGGCACGGTGGCCGGCACCACCGATGACTTCGAGTTGGTGCAACGCATGCTGCAGGCGCTGAAACGGTCGCGGATCGTCTATTCCTGCGGCGTCGGCGACCGCGATCCGCTGACCCTGCCCGACCGGCTGCGCGACCTCAAGCGCGGGCCGCAGGACAAGATCGAGGTGCTGATCCACGACTTCTACCCGGTGTCGCCCTCCTACACGCTGCTCGACGCCGACGGGGTCTACCGCGGCCCGGTCACCGCCGAGCGCGACGACCCGGCGCATCGCGGCCGCGATGCCGCCGGCAACCCGGTGCCGCTGGCCGACTGGCAGGCGGCCTGGGGCGGCCTGCTGCGCGACGCCGACGAGATCCGGGCGTTCTCGGAGGACAGCGCCGCGCAGATCCGCGCGGTCTGGTCGGGACTCGACGACCGGATCCGGGTGCTGCCGCACGCGCTGCTGGCGCCGATGCCGCTGCTGACCGCCCCCGACGGGGCGCCGCTGGTGATCGGGGTGCTGGGCAACATCGGCCGCCAGAAGGGCGCCGAGCTGGTCTCCGGGCTGGCGCGGCGGCTCGAAGGGCGCCGCGACCTGGCGCTGGCGCTGATCGGCAACATCGACCCGAACTACCCGATGCCCGGCAGCGCGCCGGTGCATGGCGACTACCGGCACGAGGATCTCGAGACGCTGGCCCGGCGCTACCGGATCGGCGCCTGGCTGATCCCGTCGATCTGGCCCGAGACGTTTTCCTACACCACCCACGAGGCGCTGGCGACCGGGCTGCCGGTGCTGGCCTTCGCGCTTGGCGCCCAGGGCGCCGCGGTGGCGGCGGCGCCGAACGGCATCGCGATCGCCTATACACCGGAAGACGATCTGGTAGACCGGCTGCTCGAGGTTCTGACCGACAACCAGGCGCTGCAGGCCGCCAAGCCCCTCCAGGAGATTCAATGAGCAAGATCAGTCTGACGCTGGCCGAATTGCGCGGCCGCGGCCTCGAGGTGCTGAGCCGCGGCGGCAACAAGGTCAACCTGCCGCGGCACACCGTGGTCGAACTGCCCGGCAGCCTCAAATGGACCGCCTACGAGCATTCGATCGAGCTCGGCGCCTTCTCCTATCAGGTCTCGGGCTTCTGCTGCGCGGCGCGGATCGGCCGCTACTGCTCGTTCGGCGAAGAGGTGCAGATCGGCCGGCAGAACCACCCGATGACCTGGATCTCGACCAGCCCGGCCTTCTATCTCGGCGACCAGCTGTTCGATCTCGACGCCGGATTCACCGGGGCCGAGGAATACCACGGCTACAAGTTCGACTTTCAGGGCCCGCCGACCAAGGCGCGGATCACCACGATCGGCAACGACGTCTGGATCGGCCATGGCGCCTATATCTCCGCCGGGGTGACGATCGGCGACGGGGCCATCGTGGCGGCGCATTCGGTGGTGACCAAGGACGTGCCGCCCTACGCGGTGGTCGCCGGCAACCCGGCGGTGATCAAGAAATCCCGGGTGCCGCCGCTGCTGATCAGCCCGCTGCTGCGCAGCCGCTGGTGGCGCTACGCGCCGTGGCAGCTGGCGCATCTCGACCCGTCCGACCCGCAGGGCTTCGTGTCGGGCGTGCGCGAGATGACCGATGTCACCCCCTTCACCCCCGACGTGCTGGACCTCAGGACCACGACATGACCCAAGACAACCCGACCCTGGTGTTTCTGCATATCCCGAAGACCGCCGGCCAGACCGTGCACCGCCAGCTGGCGCAGATGGTCGGCGCCGCGGCGGTGTCGCCGGTGCGGGTCCATAGCCAGGCCAAGCCCGAGGCGCAGATGCCGCCCGGATACAGGCTCTATTCCGGCCATATCGACTGGACCGCGCTCGACACCCTGCCCGAGAACCGCTTCGTGTTCTCGGTGCTGCGCGACCCGATGGAGCGGATCGCCTCGTTCTACCTCTACCTGCTGCACGAGGCGCGGGCGCTGGACGAGACCGAGCTGGCCAAGCCGGGCCGGGCCGGGATGCGGATGATCCTGAGCCGCTCGGCGGACGACTACTTCTTCGGCGGCGACGAAGCCTGGAAGGTGTTCATCCGCGACCATTACGACAACTTCTACACCACCTACCTGGCGACCCGGCTGATGCGCGGCTGGCGCCACATGGCGCCGCTGTTTCCCGAGCAGCGGATCGAGCGGGCGCTGGCCGGCGCCGCGGCGATCGACAAGATCTACCCGCTGACCGGGCTCGACGCGCTGGAGCGCGACATCGAGGCGCGCACCGGCAAGCGGATCAAGATCAGCGACACCTGGGTCAACACCGGGCCGGTGCCGCGCGAAACCGCGCGCTGGCCGCAGCTGCTCGAGCGCTTCGAGCGCGACAGCTCGAAACGCTGGCTCGCCGAGTTCGCCCGCACCGACCGGCAGCTGATGCGCCGGCTCGGGCTCGAGCAGGCGCTGGTCGAGATCCCGGGGCTCGAGGCCGCCGACTGATCCGGGCGCGGCCGGCTCAGAGCCGGCCGCTCAACGCCAGGAGATCGAGAATCCGGTCGCCCGCCGCGGTCTGCCGGCGGATGCCCAATGGCGCCAGCCGGCGCGGCTGACGCCGCGCCAGCGCGAAGCCCTCGAGCGTGGCGCGCGCCGCCGGGGTCAGCAGCTCCGGCAGCTGCCGCAGCGCCGCGAGGTTGCGGTCGAGCCAGCCCGAGAAATCGCGATTGGCCAGCATCCGGACCCGCGCCACCCGGCCGCCGAGCCCGCGATGCGCGCCGATCACGTTGCCGCCGTGCTGCCGGTAATACAGCACCGGCCGCGGATCGAGCACGATCCGCGCCCCGGCGCCGGTGGCGACCTGGTAGATCCACCAGTCATGATGCGGCACCCCGGCGGCCAGCGCCGCCGGCGCGCTGGCCGCCAGCAGGGCCTGCGCCGGGGCGTTCAGCACGATGGTGTTGCCGGCCAGCACGTTCTGCACCAGCGCGTTGCCGAACCAGGCGCCGCGCGGCGCCGAGGGCCGCGAGATCGCCACCGGGCGCAGCGCCGCGTCGGTCTGCACCGTGCGCCCGGCGTAGACCACCGGCGGCGTGCGGCCGGTCTCGGCCCGGGCCTCGGCCTCGGCCCGGGCGATGCGGCGCGCCGCCCGGCCCAGCCGCTGCGCCATCCAGACGTCGTCCTGGTCCGACAGCGCCACCAGCGTGTCGTCCGGCACCGGCCCGAGATCGGCGATCAGGGTCAGGAAGTTGGCGGCGCTGCCGCGGCCCGGCCCGGCGCCGAGCGCCGCCAGCCGACCCGGGTGCGCCGCGCCGAAGCCGT
>JBFGEI010000003.1:0-37681 GCA_041580155.1 Limimaricola sp. | reverse complement strand
GACCAGATGGTGGTGATCGCCGATGCCAGCAAGCGGGTCGACACGCTGGGCCAGTTCCCGCTGCCGATCGAGGTGATCCCGTTCGGCTGGCAGACCACCCGCACGCTGGTCGAGGAAACTCTGGTCGGTCTCGACGTGATGGGCCGCGAGGTCACGCTGCGGATGAACGGCGACCAGCCCTACATCACCGACGAGGGCAATCATATTCTCGACCTGCACCTGAAGCGGATCGGTCACGCGCGGCAGCTTGGGCTGGTGCTGAACCAGATCCCCGGGGTGGTCGAGAACGGGCTGTTCATCGACATCTGCGACATCGTGGTGATCGGCCATGGCGACGGCAAGGTCGAGATCCGCGACATCAACAAGGGCGAGGTCGAGGAAACCCGCTTCGACTTCCTCGACGACAACCTGTTCACCGACATTTCCGACTGAGGACCTGCCAGACTTATGAAATTTGACTACGACCTGTTCGTGATCGGCGGCGGCTCGGGCGGGGTGCGCGCGGCGCGCGTCGCCGCCGCCACCGGGGCCTCGGTCGCGCTGGCAGAAGAAAGCCGTCTGGGCGGCACCTGCGTGATCCGCGGCTGCGTCCCGAAGAAGTTGATGGTCTTCGCCAGCGGCTACCACGACATCGTCGATGAGGCCCGCGCCTATGGCTGGGAAATCGGCGGCGGCGCGTTTGACTGGACTTCGTTCCGCGGCAAGCTGCACGCCGAGCTCGACCGGCTGGAAGGCGTCTACCGGCGGATGCTCGAAGGGTCGAACGTCACCGTGTTCGACACCCGCGCCACGCTGATCGACGCCCATAGCGTCACCCTGGCCGATGGCAGCACCAAGACCGCGCGGCACATCCTCGTGGCGACCGGCGGCCGGCCGGTGCGACCGGACATGCCGAACGCGCATCTCGGAATGGTGTCGGACGACATCTTCGACCTGAAGGCGCTGCCGAAGTCGATCCTGATCGTCGGAGGCGGCTATATCGCCTGCGAATTCGCCTGCATCCTCAACGGTCTCGGCGTCGAGGTCACGCAGTTCTACCGCGGCGCGCAGATCCTGCGCGGGTTCGACGAAGAGGCCCGCGGGCTGATCGCGGACTCGATGCAGACCAACGGCATCGACCTGCATCTGGGCACCAACATCGTCGACCTGCGGCCCGAATCCGAGGCTTCGGACCCGGCGGCGCACCGGCCCACCGGTTCGGACCCGGCGGGCGGCGCCTGCGAGGCCGACGAAAGCGACGCCGTCGCCAACGGCCGGCTCTGGGTCAAGGCGACCAACGGCACCGAGCGGGTGTTCGACGCGGTGCTGTTCGCCACCGGGCGACGGCCCAACACCGACGGGCTCGGGCTCGAGGAGGCCGGGGTGAACCTGGCCCGGGGCGGCGCCGTCGAGGTCGATGAATATTCGCAGACCGCGACCCCGTCGATCTACGCGATCGGCGACGTCACCGACCGGGTCAACCTGACCCCGGTGGCGATCCGCGAGGGCATGGCCTTCGTCGAAACCGTGTTCAAGGGCAACCCGACGCCGGTCGATCACGAGCTGATCCCGTCGGCGGTGTTCACCCAGCCCGAGCTTGGCACCATCGGGCTGACCGAAGAGGCGGCACGCGACATCGAGCCGATCGAGGTCTATTGTTCCAGCTTCAAGCCGATGCACAGCGCCTTCGCCGGCAAGCCCGACCGGGTGCTGATGAAGCTGATCGTGTCGCAGGCGACCCGCAAGGTGCTGGGCTGTCATATCGTCGCACCGGAGGCCGGCGAAATGATCCAGCTGGTCGGGATCGCGATCAAGATGGGCGCGACGAAAGAGGATTTCGACCGTACCGTGGCGGTGCATCCGACGATGGCCGAGGAAATCGTCACGATGCGGGAACCGGTGCGGCGCGCTTGAATCCCGCCCTTTAGGGCACACATGCAGAACGAACGCGGCGGCGTCGCCGGCGCGGGGGAAAAAACCAACAAGGGGAACAGAGGCTTCATGGCTGGAAACAACGGAGGCCCCTGGGGCGGTGGCGGCGGGCGCGGCCCGTCGGGCGGCGGGGATGACGACGACAGGCGGCCGAACGGCCAACGCCGGCCCGGCGATCGCCGGCCCGGCGACGCGCCGCAGATCGACGAGTTGATGAATCGTGGCCGCGAGCAGCTGCGGGTGCTGATGGGCGGCGGTGGCAACCGCGGCACCGGCTCCGGCGGCTCCGGCGGGCCGGGCTTCCAGATCAACCGCGGCACCGTCGGGCTGTTCGCGGTCGGCGCGGCGCTGCTCTGGGGCTTCATGTCGTTCTACACGGTGCGCCCCGAAGAGCAGTCGGTCGAACTGTTCCTCGGTTCGTATTCCTCGACCGGCACCCCCGGTCTGAACTTCGCGCCCTGGCCGATGGTCACCTACGAGGTGGTCAACGTCACCTCGGAGCGGACCGAGAACATCGGCATCGGCCGCGACAACGACGGTCTGATGCTGACCACCGACGCCAACATCGTCGACATCGGCTTCCAGGTGGTCTGGAACGTGTCGGACCCGGCCAAGTACCTGTTCAACATCCGCGATCCGCAGCTGACCGTGCAGGCGGTGTCGGAGTCGGTGATGCGCGAGATCATCGCCGCCGCGAACCTGGCGCCGATCCTCAACCGCGACCGTGGCATCATCGCCGATACCGCGATGGAGCAGGTGCAGGCGACGCTCGACGCCTACGAAAGCGGCATCAGCGTGGTCCGGGTCAACCTCGACCGCGCCGACCCGCCCTCCGAGGTGATCGACGCGTTCCGCGAGGTTCAGGCCGCCGAGCAGGAGCGTGACCGGCTGCAGCGCCAGGCCGACGCCTATGCCAACCGCGCCCTCGCCGAGGCCCGTGGTCAGGCGGCGCAGATCGTCGAAGAGGCCGAGGGCTACCGCGCCCAGGTGATCAACGACTCGCTGGGTCAGGCCAGCCGCTTTGCCGCGGTGCAGACCGAATACGCCCGCGCCCCCGAGGTCACCCGGCGCCGGCTTTACTTGGAATCGATGGAGCGGATACTCGGCGACGTCGACAAGATGATCCTCGACCCGTCGGTCGCCGGTGGCGGCAATGGCGGCACCGGCGTGGTGCCGTTCCTGCCGCTGAACGAGCTGATGCGCAACAACAGCGGCGCCGCGGGCGCCGCCGCGACCACGCAACCGACCACCGGGCAGGGGAACTGAAATGAAAAAGACAGCATTCATTCTCCCCGCCGTGGTGATCCTGATCGCCGGCGTGCTCTCGTCGATCTACGTCGTCGACGAACGTGAAAAGGCGCTGGTGCTTCAGTTCGGCCAGATCCGCCAGGTCAAGGAAGACCCGGGCCTGGGATTCAAGATCCCGCTGATCCAGGAGGTCGTGACCTATGACGACCGGATCCTGTCGCTCGACACCGACACCATCGAAGTCACGCCCTCGGACGACCGCCGGCTCGTGGTCGACGCCTTCGCGCGCTACCGCATCGCCGACGTGGTGCAGTTCCGCCAGGCCGTCGGCATCGGCGGCGTGCGCGCCGCCGAGGACCGGCTGAGCTCGATCCTCAACGCGCAGATCCGCGAAGTCCTGGGTGCCGACCAGGTGACCTCGGACACCATCCTGTCGTCGGATCGTCGTGGCCTGATGAACCGGATCCGGGTGCAGGCCCAGGCAAGCGCCGAGGGTCTCGGCATCGACGTGGTGGACGTGCGGCTGAAGCAGACCAACCTGCCGAGCCAGAACCTCGACGCCACCTTCGCCCGGATGCGGGCCGAGCGTGAACGCGAGGCCGCCGACGAGATCGCCCGCGGTAACGAGGCGGCGCAGCGGGTCCGCGCGCTGGCCGACCGGACCGTGATCGAGACCCTGTCGGAAAGCGAACGCGAAGCCCAGGTGACCCGAGGCGAAGCCGATGCGCAGGCCAACGCGGTGTTCGCCAAGGCCTATGGCGCCGATCCGGAGTTCTTCGACTTCTACCGGTCGCTGCAGGCCTACGAGCTGGCGCTCAAGGGCAACAACTCGACGATGGTGCTGACCCCGGACAGCGCGTTCTTCGACTACCTCTACGACGACGACCTGCCCGACGGCGTCAGCCCGGCGCCGGCGATCGCCCCCGCGGCGGCCGATGCCGCCGGTGCGGCCGGTGACGACGGGGTGATCCAGCTCGACGTGATCGAGGTCGAGGAAGGCCCCGACGGCACCATCAGCTTCGGCGAAGGCACCACCACGGTCGGTCCGGACGGCAAGTCGGCCGACGCGCCGGAGGTCCCCGAGATCGTCCTGCCCGAAGACGAGGACGAGGCCGAAGCCGGCACCGACGCCGCCGCGGTCGGCCAGTAAGGCCGACCGGTGATCGAGACCATCCTGCTGGGCCTCGGTCTGGTTCTGGTACTGGAGGGGCTGGCCTGGGCGCTGGCCCCTTCGCTTTTGGAGCAGATGCTCGAGGCGCTGCGGCAGCTGTCTCTCGATCGGCGCCGGCTGGTCGGTCTGGCGGCGCTGGCGGCGGGCGTGGCGCTGGTCTGGCTGTCGCGGGCGGTCTAGGTCGAAAACCGGCCCATTCGAAGGTTACAGCGCCTCACATCGCTTTGACGCGCCGCGATCCGGGCTTGAGTTGCGGCCAACGCCTCTTACGTTGATTGTCGCGGCGATCGGGAAACGCCTTCGCGGTGCCCCGGACCACGTGACGCAAACCAGGAGTGTGCCGTGAACAGCAATGCCAAGATCTACCCCCTTTCCAACTCCGCCCCGCTGCGCGCCGTTTCGGCACTGGCGCTGGGCGCCGCGCTCAGCCTGACGCAGGTCGGGCCGCTGGTGGCTCAGGACACCGCGGTCACGCCCGATGCTCCGACCACGGCCGAAGTGGCCCGGCCGCTGACCTTCGCCGATCTCGCCGAACAGGTCAGCCCGGCGGTGGTCAACATCACCACCTCGACGATGGTCGCGGCGCGCACCGGCCCGCAGGGCCTGGTGCCCGAAGGATCGCCGTTCGAGGATTTCTTCAACGACCTCCCGAACCGCGATGACGGCGCGCCGCGCCGGTCCTCGGCGCTGGGGTCGGGCTTCGTGATTTCGCCGGATGGCTACGTGGTGACCAACAACCACGTGATCGAGGGCGCCGACGAGATCACCATCGAGTTCTTCGCCGGCAACGAGCTGCCGGCCGAGGTGGTCGGCACCGATCCGAACACCGACATCGCGCTGCTGAAGGTCGACAGCGAGGAATTGCCGCATGTCGAGTTCGGCGACAGCGCCGGTGAAGGCGCCCGGGTCGGCGACTGGGTGATGGCGATGGGCAACCCGCTGGGCCAGGGCTTCTCGGTCTCGGCCGGGATCGTGTCGGCCCGCGGCCGGGCGCTGTCGGGCACCTATGACGACTACATCCAGACCGACGCCGCCATCAACCGCGGCAACTCGGGCGGTCCGCTGTTCAACATGTCGGGCGAGGTGATCGGCGTGAACACCGCGATCCTATCGCCGAACGGCGGCTCGATCGGCATCGGCTTCGCGATGTCGTCGGAGGTGGTGACCAACGTGGTCGACCAGCTGCGCGAGTTCGGCGAAACCCGCCGCGGCTGGCTCGGCGTGCGGATCCAGGACGTGACCCCGGACATGGTCGGCGCGATCGAAGGGCTGGAAAGCGCCGCCGGCGCGCTGGTCACCGACGTGCCCGAGGGCCCGGCGATGGAGGCCGGCATGGAAGCCGGCGACGTCATCGTGACCTTCGACGGCAACGAGGTGCCTGACACCCGCGACCTGGTTCGCATGGTCGGCAACGCACCGATCGGCGAGGCGGTGCCGGTCGAGGTGCTGCGCGACGGCAAGACCGAGACGCTGACCATCACCCTGGGCCGCCGCGAAGAGGCCGAGACCGTGGTGCCGGCCTCTGCCGACGATGAGGAGACCAGCGACCAGACCGAGTTGTTGGGGCTTGGCCTGTCGTCGGTGACGCCCGAACTGGCGCAGCAGTTCCAGCTGCCCGAAGACGCAACCGGACTGGTCGTGACCGAGGTTGATCCGGCGTCCGACGCGGCCGAAAAGGGGCTGATGGTCGGCGACCTGATCACCGAGGCCGGCCAGCAGCCGGTCACCAGTGCCGCCGATTTCACCACCCGGATCGAAGAGGCCCGCGAGGCCGGTCGCAAATCGCTGCTGCTGCTGGTGCGGCGTGGCGGTGAACCACGCTTCGTGGCGCTGGTCCTGGACGAGAAATCGGAGTGATCGACTGCCGGCGACGGCGGGAGACATGGGACGGGCGCCTTCGGGCGCCCGTTTCCGTTTCAGCGCCGGTTCATCGCCTCGATCTGCTGCGGCGACAGCGCCACGATGCCAAGCCGGCGCGCCGCCGAGATCGACAGCAGCGGGCTGTCCGGCCCGTCGTCGCGCTGGAACGCCTGCACCGCGTCCAGCGTCGCCTGGTCGAGCCGGCCGGTCACCGGGCCTTGGTGAAAGCCGCGCGCCACCAGCGCCCGCTGCAGGGTTTCGACGAAGTCCTGGGTGAAGCTCGGCGGGCACAGCGTCTCGAAGGCGACCTCGCGGCGTTCGCGGACGATCACCTGGCGGGTGACCCGGGTGTAGGCGGCGGGCTGCGCCGCGGCGGTCGCGGTGGCGGCGCTTTGCGGCCGGACCAGCGCCTGTTCGGTCACCGTCTCGATCACCGCCGGGGTGATGTCGCGGCCGTAGCAGCGGCCCTGCGCGTCGGTCTCGATCTCGGCGGCCATGAAGCTGGGCAGCACCGGCGCCGCCGGAGTCGAGCCGCCGCAGGCGGCCAGCAGCATCAGCGCGGCGAAGACGGGCAGGGGCGGCAGGGTCATCGGGCACCGGGGCTGATTGCAGCCGCCAGACTAGCAAGCCCGGCGCCGGCCCGAAAGCCAGCGCCGCGGATCGCCGGGCTTGTGTCGCCGCGGCTCAACACAACTGCGCGCGGCCGGGGTTTGGCTCTGGCAGGCGGGCCGGGCCTCGCCTAGACAGGGGCCGCATCGACAGGAAGGACCACAGGCATGGCCAAGATCACCTACATCGAACATGATGGCACCGAGCACGTCGTCGAGGTCGCCAACGGCCTCACCGTGATGGAGGGCGCGCGCGACAACGGCATCCCCGGCATCGAGGCCGATTGCGGCGGCGCCTGCGCCTGCTCGACCTGCCACGTCTATGTCGCTGCCGACTGGGTCGGCAAGCTGCCGGGCCGCGAGGCGATGGAAGAGGACATGCTCGAGTTCGCCTACGAGCCGGACGAGGCGCGGTCGCGGCTGACCTGCCAGATCAAGGTCACCGACGCGCTCGACGGTCTTGTCGTGCAGATGCCCGAACGGCAGATCTGATGCGCGGCGCCGCCGCCCTGCTGCTGGCGCTGGCCTGCGGCCCGGCAGCGGCGCAGGGCCTTAGCGAGGCGCGGTTCAGCGAGCCGACGACCCGCTACGACCACGGCATTCTCGGTGATGCGGTCGAATGGGGCGCGCTGGAGCTGCGCGACACGGCGGGCGTGCTGCGACGGATCCGGCTGCCGCAGACCCGGGTGTTCGAGGACACCGCACCGCGGCTTGCCGATCTTGACGGCGACGGCGGCCCCGAGGCGCTGGTGGTCGAGACCGACCTGGCGCTTGGCGCGCGACTGTCGGTCTACGGACGGGAAGGGTTGATCGCGGCAACGCCGTTCATCGGCCAGACCCACCGCTGGCTGGCGCCGCTGGCGAGCGCCGATCTCGACGGCGACGGCCGGGTCGAGATCGCCTATGTCGACCGGCCGCATCTGGCCAAGCTGCTGCGGGTCTGGCGGCTGCAGGACGGCGCGATGGTCGAAGTCGCGCAGCTGCCGGGGCTGACCAACCACCGGATCGGCGAATCCGAGATCGGCGGCGGGGTTCGCGATTGCGGCGCTGGACCCGAGCTGGTGCTGGCCGATGCCGACTGGCGGCGGGTCATGGCGGTGCGGCTGGACGGCGGCGCGTTGACCGCGCGCCCCATCGGCGCCTTCGACGGCAGCTTCGACGCGGCGCTGGCCTGCCGCTAGCCGGCAAGCGCCGCGAGCGCCAGCAGCGCCGCGATCTCGCACAGCTGCTGCGTCGCGCCCAGCACGTCGCCGGTCTGGCCGCCGATCTTGGCGCGGGCAATGCGCGCCGCGGCCACCGCGGTCAGCCATAGCAGCGGCGCCAGCAGCAGCGCCGCGACGCCGACCGCCGCCAGTGCCAGCCCCAGCGCCAGCAGCGCCGCCAGCATCAACGTTCGACGCCCGGGCCGCCCGGCCAGCCGCGACAGCCCGTCGGCGCGGGCGTGCGGCAGCACCGACATCGGCCAGAGCATCGCCGCCCGGCTCAGAACCGCCGCGGCGATCAGCGCCGCGACGGCGCCGCCCGATGCCGCCAGCGCCGCCAGCGCCGACCAGCGCAGCAAAAGCGACAGCGCAAGCGCCAGCACGCCGTAGCTGCCGACCCGGCTGTCGCGCATGATCTCGAGCCGCCTGTCGCGGTCGCGGCCACCCCAGAACCCGTCGGCGGCGTCGGCCAGCCCGTCCTCGTGCAGCGCCCCGGTGACGATGACCATCACCGCCAGCGCCAGCCCGGCGGCGGGGCCGGGCGGCAGCCCGAGCGCCGCGGCGCTCCACAGCACCAGCGCCGCCGCGGCGCCGACCGCGAGCCCGGCCAGCGGGAACGCCCAGGCGCTGTCTGGCGTCACCGGAGCCGGATCTACCGGGAACCGGGTCAACAGACCTAGCGTTGCGCGCATATCCTTTAGCATATAACGCCCTTCCCAAACCGACGCCCCAAGCGATAGTGGGACGCCAGGCCCGACGCAACGAGGATGCCGATGACCGTTCCCTTCACCGACCTCGCGGGGTTTCGCGCCCTGCTGGCCGCCGCGCCGACTGCCGACATGGCGGCACGCGATGCGGCGCGGTCGCGCGATGCGATCCTGACCAAGCCGGGCGGTGCGCTGGGACGGCTCGAGGAGTTGGCGATCTGGTACGCCTCGTGGCGTGGCGAAGCGCGGCCCGAACTGCGGCTGCCGCAGGTCACCGTCTTCGCCGGCAACCACGGCGTGGTGGCGCGCGGCGTCTCGGCCTACCCGGCCGAGGTCACGGCGCAGATGGTGCTGAACTTCGAAGCCGGCGGCGCCGCGATCAATCAGCTGTCGCGGACCTTCGGCGCCGCGATGACGGTGCACGCGCTCGATCTCGACAAACCGACCGCGGATTTCACCGAAGCGCCGGCGATGACCGAAGAAGAGCTGGTCGCGGCGCTGGCGACCGGTTGGGCCGCGGTGAACCGTGAAGCCGACCTGCTGGTGCCCGGTGAGATGGGGATCGGCAACACCTGTTCCGCGGCGGCGATCTGCTGCGCCATCCTCGGCGGCGGCGCGGCCGGCTGGACCGGGCGCGGCACCGGCATCGACAATGCCGGGCTGGGCCGCAAGACCGAGGCGATCAGCGCCGGCGTCGCGCGTCTGGGCGCGGGGGCTGCGCCGCTGGAGGTGTTGCGCCAGCTGGGCGGTCGCGAAATCGCCGCCGTGGCCGGGGCGATCGCGGCGGCCCGCGCGGCCCGGATTCCGGTGATCCTCGACGGTTTCATCTGCTGCGCCGCGGCGCTGGTGCTGGACCGCGAACTGCCCGGCGCGCTGGATCATGCCATCGCCGGCCACCTGAGCGCCGAAGGCGCGCATGGCCGGCTGCTGAAGGCGCTTGGCAAGGAGCCGCTGCTGTCGCTCGGGATGCGGCTGGGCGAAGCATCGGGCGCGGCGCTGTCGATCGGCGTGCTGCAGGGCGCGCTGGCCTGCCATTCCGGCATGGCGACCTTCGCCGAGGCCGGTGTCAGCGACCACTGATCCGCGTCAGGCGCGGTCCTTGCTCTGGTAGCCGACGATCTCGGACTCGTCGGTGATGTCCTCGACTTCGGCCGGATCGCCGCCCGGGTGCAGCCGCTCGAGGATCACGGTCTCGAGATCCTTGTTCAGCTCGCGGGCGCGCTTGACGTAGTCCGGGTTCTGCGCCACCGGCACGCCGGGCTGCCACAGCTCGGCCAGTTCGCGGACGCCGGCGCGGTCGCGCTGGTAGAATGCCATCTCGAGCTCCGACGCCTCGAACCGCGACAACCCCATCGCCTCGAGCGTGTAGCGCCCGGCGCGCAGGCTGGAATCGAACAGCTCGCGGACGATGTCGTCGGCCCCGGCCTTGTAGAGCTGGTAGACGTGCTCGCGGTCGAAGGCGCGGGCGACGATGTGCAGGTCGGGCCGCTGCGCCCGGGCATGGCGCACCAGCCGCAGCGCCGCGTGGCGGTCGTCGAGCGCCACCACCAGCACCTTCGCGGTGTCGATGCCAGCGGCGTGCAGGATGTCGGGCCGGGTCGGGTCGCCGAAGAAGCCGGCATAGCCGAACCGGCGCATCGTCTCGATCATCTCCATGTCGTGGTCGAGCACCACGGTCTCGAGGCCGGCGCCCTGGACCAGCCGTCCGACCACCTGGCCGAAGCGGCCGATGCCAGCGATGATCACCGGCGCGGTGCGGTCGATCTCGTCCGGCGCCGGGGCGGGACGCTCTTCGGAGCGGCGGCTGAGGAACTCGTAGAGGATGAACAGCAGCGGCGTGACCAGCATCGAGATCGCGATCACCAGCCGGATCGTCTCGGCGTCGCCCTTGGCCAGAACCCCCTGCTGCAGCGAGAACGAGGCCAGCACGAAGCCGAACTCGCCGGCCTGCGCCAGCGCCAGGGTGAACAGCCAGCGGTCGCGCGTGTGCATCTTGGCCATCCGTGCCAGCACGTAAAGCACCGTGCCCTTGACCAGGATCACCGCCAGCGCCAGCGACACGATCTGCGCCGGCTTTTCGGCCAGCACGCCGAAATCGATGCCGGCACCGACGGTGATGAAGAACAGCCCCAGCAGCAGCCCCTTGAACGGCTCGAGATCGCTTTCCAGCTCGTGGCGGAATTCCGAGTTGGCCAGCACAACGCCCGCGAGGAAGGTGCCGAGCGCCGGCGACAGGCCGACCAGCTCCATCAGCAGCGCGATCGACACCACCATCAGCAGCCCGAGCGCGGTGTAGAGCTCGCGCAGCCTTGCGTGGTGGATGTAGCGGAACACCGGCCGGGTCAGGTAGATCCCGGCCAGCACCACCACCGCGACGGCGCCCAGCGTGACCAGCGTGACCGCCCAGCCGGGCAGGTTCTCGATCAGCGTCTTGGCGGCCTCGACCTCCTGCGCGCCGGGGGTGTGCGGCGCGACCGATTCCTCGTGTTGCACCGCGCCGCCGGGCGACAGCGCCAGCAGCGGCAGCAGCGCCAGCATCGGGATCACCGCGATGTCCTGGGTCAGCAGCACCGAGAACACCGACCGGCCGCCGGCGGTCTGCATCAGGTTCTTTTCCGACAGGGTCTGCAGCACGATCGCGGTCGAGGACAGCGCGAAGATCAACCCGGTCGCCAGCGCCACGTTCGGCGCCAGCCCCAGCGCGATGCCGGCCAGCGACAGCGCCCCGGTGGTCAGCACCACCTGCACGCCGCCAAGCCCGATCAACCGTTGTCGCATGTTCCACAGCGCCCGCGGCTCGAGCTCGAGACCGATCAGGAACAGCATCATCACCACGCCGAATTCGGCGAAGTGCTGCAGGCTTTCGGTTTCGCTGCCGACCATGCCGGTCAGCGGGCCGATCACGATGCCGGCGGCCAGGTAGCCCAGCACCGAGCCAAGCCCGAGCCGCGCCGCGAGCGGCACCGCCAGGACGGCGGCGCCGAGATAGATCGTCGCTTGAAGAAGAAAGCCCTGCATCGGTCAGCTATCGCGGTTGTCGCCGCAAATGGCAACGGTCGCGGTCATTCGGGAATCTGCAGCACCAAGGTGCGGCCGCGCTTGACGTAGTTCAGCACGTCGTCGCCGATCGCGGTGACCTGGCCGCCGTCGAGGCTGTCGCCCACCGCGACCCGCAGGTAGCGGCCATTGTCGAGCCGGACCAGCGCGCGCCGGGCGTTCGGCCTGCCGTAGACGCCGATCAGGTTGATGTCGCGCAGGTTGATCGCGCTGTCGCGCGTCGCCGCCTGGGCGACGCCGGTCGGCACCGGCCCGGTCGGGGCCACGGTGGCGTTGGCGACCTGCGTGGGCGCGGCGGCGGGCTGGCTCGGGGCCACGGCGGCCGGGGCGGTCCTGGCCTGGGCCACCACGCGGGCGAAGTTCTGCGGCCGGCTGCCGGGGCGCGGCGCCACCGGGACCGCCCGCACGGTGGCGTTGGCCAGCGGATCCGGCGCCCCGGCCATGATCGACGCCAGCGCGTCGGCGACGGTGGCGGGCGGCGGCGCTTCGACCACCGGCGTCTCGGCGCCTGCCTCGGCCTCGGTTTCCGCCAGCTCGGTGACGTCGGCCGGGGTCTCCGGCGCAAGACCTGCAGGGCGGCCGGAGGGTCGCGGTCCGGCGAAGCGGGCGACGGCCTCGGCTGCGGAATCGTCGCGCAGCCCGTCGAGACCGACCGCGCCCGGCGTCGTTTCGGCCTCGGCGGCCGGGTCGTCGGAGGCCGATGCGGCGGCGGCTTCGAAAACGCCGGTGCTCGGGCGGTTCGGCGGCGTGACCGGCGGCGCACCGGGCGTCACCTCGACATCGCCACCGGTCGTGGCGGTCGCGGCGTTGATCGCGGCGGCCTCGGACGGCCGGCTCGGCGGCACGACGGGCGGGGCGCCGGGCACCAGATCCACCGCCTCGGGGGCGGTGTCCGGGCCGCTCGCCGCATCCACCGCCGCTTCGGGCGTCGCCACGCCGGTCGCCGGGTCGGCCGTGGCCGGATCGACCGCGGTCTGCGGCGTCTGCTCGATCGCCTCGGCTAGGGTCGCTTCGAGATCCGAGGTCGCGGCCGGGTCGGCGGCCTTGGCGGTGCTGCCGACGCTGACGTCGGGATCGACCGGCGCCTTGGTGCCGGGGCGGGTCGGCGGCAACAGATCGGGGCTTCCTGCGTAGATCGCGATGCCCTCGGGCGACAGCGTGCCCTCGGGGGTCGCGGCGATGAAGCCGCGCGCGTCGCGCTCGAACACGGTGCCGGGCGCCGGCGGGTCGCGCTGCGGCATCAGGTTGCCGTCCGGACCGGCGCTGGGCCGGACCGGCATCAGCGACGGTGCCGCGATCTCGACGCTGCCGCGCGGTTCCGCGGCCACCGGGTCGCCGACGCTGTCGGAGCGCGGCACCAGCGGCAGCCGCGGCGCGCGCAGCCAGACGCCGGTGGCGGCGTAGACCCGCTCGGCCTCGGCCGGGCTGACGGCGACGCCGCTCGATTGTTCGGGGGGCGGATAGCTGGCTTCGTCGTAGGGATCCGCCAGCGCGACGTCCGCCTCGGCCTCGGCTTCGGCATCCGCCTCGGCGATGGTCGGATCCTCGGTCTCGGGGATCACCGGCGCGGCGGTTTCGACCGGCTCGGCGCCGAACAGCCTGGCGATCGGGTTGCCCTCGAGCGTGGTCGCCCAAAGCGCGACGAGCGCGATCACCGCGATCAGCACCAGCGTCAGGATCAACCCGAGTGCCCTCGGCTTGCCGCCGATGGCGCCGTCGCCGCCGAGCCTTGGCTTGGACGCCCCGCCGCGGGGCGCGGTCGCATCCGAGCCGCGGCGTTGCGACACCAGCGGGGCCTGCGCCGTCGCCGGGCCGGTGCCGGTGCCCGAAACCGGGTCCGGCGCGCTGAGCGTCGCGGCGGCGGCCCTGGCCGCGGCATCGGGGTCGAGCGGATCATGCGCCGGTTCCGGCACTGGCGGCATCGCGGCCGGTGGCGCGCTTGGGCGCGGAACGGCGGGGGGCATGATCTTGCGGCCCTCGGGGCCGTCGCCTTCGCGGATCAACCCGACCCGCGGCGCGGTGCGCGGTTCCAGGCCGAGATCCGGTCGATCGAACCCATCGAGCCGCGAGCCGAGCGCTGCCGGTGCCAGCAGCGGTTCGATCGAGACATCGACCGGGCGGGGGCGCTGCGGCGGCGGCGGCGGGGTGCCGGGCGGAGGCACCGGCACCGCCCCGCGCCGCGGCTGCGCCGCCGAAGCTTCGGCCATTTCGGCGACTGCCTTGCCCGCGCCGGGCGCGTCGCTGGCAGCAAGCGCCTCGGCCGCGCCGGGCGCGGCCTGCGGCAGATCCGGCATCACCGATGCGCCGGCGATCGCCAGATCGGCGCTCGCGGCAGCAGCGGGCTTGTGGTCGTCCGCTCCGGCCTGGTCTGCGATGCTGTCCGGTTCGGCCGGCGCCTCCGGCTCGGCGATGTCGTTGCGGGCCGCCGGCGTTTCGCCGGCAAAAACTTCGTCGGGGCGATCGCTGCCCGGGACCGCTTCCGGCGCGGCCGGGGTGCTGTCTTCGGCGGTCGCTGCGGCGGGTGCCGCTGCGACCGGCGGCGCGGCGTCGGTTTTTTCAGCCGCGACCGGTGCCGATACCGGCTCTGCGACCGGCGCTGCCGGCATGGCGGCGGGCTTGGCCCAGGCCGCGTCGTCGGTCGGATCGGCATCCGGAAGTGCGGTCCGCGGCCCGGTCGGTGCCGAGGGGGCGGGTTCGGGATCGTTTTCGGGAGCGGGCGTCGGTGCGGCGACGGCCAGGGGCAGCTCGTCGATCTGCGGTGCCGCCTCGACGGTCGGCTCGGCATCGCGTTCGACGCTGTCGCCTGCGGGCAGCAGCGTGGTGACCGCGGCGCTGGCCCCGAAGAAGGCCTCGCCGTCGTACAGCCCGTCCTCGGGGATGGCGGCGAAGGCCACCGGTCCGAGATCATGCTCGAGCGCGAAGGCCTCGGCCTCGTCCAGCGTCTCGCGCGCCACCGCCGCGACCTGGGTCACCGTGCCGGTGCTGCGGAAATCATAGGCCAGGTCGTCGACCGCATAGGGCGTCGCGCCTTTCAACGCGGCGCGCACCATGGCGTCGTCGGCGCCGTCGTCCAGCGCCAGAAACCTGATCTGGTCGTTCGGAATCAGCAGCTTGCAGCGAATCCCCTCGGGGGCGAGCGCCAGCGCATCGCGCCGCAACCGCGCCAGGTCGGACACCAGATCGTCGCTGTCGAGCGGCACCACGCCGACGCGGTTCCAGCCGCCGGCGCCTCGATGCAGGAGACGGATGCCCTCGACCGAGAGCGACAGTGCGAAATTGGGTTTCATGGGCTGGCCTTAGCACCGATCACGGAGCGACGGAACAGATCCGCCCGATCCGGGCTATTTTTAAAGCAGTTTCCCGCGCACGCAACCCGGCCGCACGCGAAGTGATCGACGGCACGTCGCGGCCCCCTTGCAAGGCCGTTCAACCGGGAGGACGATGCCGGAAAATTTCAGGAGGTCTTCATGTCTTCACACCTGCCGGCCCTCGCCATCGCGCTGGGCCTCGCGCTGCCGCTCGGCTCTGCCGCAACCGCGCAGCAGCCCGCCGCGGCGGTCGACACGCGCGCGATAACCGTCACCGGCGAAGGCCGGGTTTCGGTCAAGCCCGACATCGCCTGGGTCAGCCTCGGGGTCGCGGAGACCTCCGAGACCGCCGAAGCCGCGCTCGACGCGATGAGCGCGTCGATGCGCGCGGTGATGGCGCGGCTCTCCGAGGCCGGTATCGCCCCGGCCGACATCCAGACCGGCCAGCTGTCGCTGGATCGCGACTACAGCCGGATGCGCGACGACCAGCCCGAGCCCGAGGGATTCGTCGCCACCACCATGGTCGAGGTGCGGGTGCGCGATCTCGACGCGCTGGGCGGCGTGCTCGACGCGGTGGTGGGCGACGGCGCCAACCGGCTGGGCGGCGTCCGCTTCGACCTGGCCGATCCGGCCGCGGCCCGCGACGAGGCGCGCCGCGCCGCGGTGGCCGACGCCCAGGCCCGGGCCGCGCTTTACGCGGAAGCCGCGGGCGTCGGTCTGGGCGCGGTGCAGAGCCTGAGCGAGGCCGGCGGTTTCAGCCCGCCGCAGCCGATGATGGAAATGCGCATGGCCGCCGATTCCGGCGTGCCGGTGTCGCGCGGCGAGGTTGCCGTCGAGGCCATGGTGACGGTGGTCTACGGCATCGAGTGATCCGCGCCGTCAGACGTCGAGCCCGACCTTGGCGAAGTCGGGCTCGCCGCCGTCGCGCTGTTTCGGGATCACGCTGAACGATCCGTCGCTCTCGAAGACCACCGCGGCGACCTGGTCCGGATCCGCCGCGGCACTGTTGCGGATCACCGTCAGCAGCTCGGCGCGGGTCACCCTCTCGCGCTTCAGTGTCCGGTCCAGGAACTCTCCGTTGCGCATCAGCAGCGTCGGCTCGGACCGCATCAGATTGGCGATGCCGGACCGCCGGACCGACAGCCAGGTCACCGCATATTGCAGGCCGATCAACGTCGCCAACCCGACCAGCCCTTCGGCCAAGGCGACGGTTTCCGACAGCAGGATCGTCGCCAGCATCGAGCCGAGCGCCACCGTGACCACGAAATCGAAGGCATTGAGCTGCGCCAGGGTCCGTTTGCCCGACAGCCGGATGGCGATGACCAGCCCGGCGTAGGCCATGGTGCCGACAAGCAGCACACGCAGGAGTCCGGTCCAGTTCTGGAACAACATCTGTTCGATCATCCGGTGTCTCCGCTGGTTCAGGACCCGCCGATCGGACCCGGCTACCTCATCCACAACCCCGCGGCTCGGATTCGGTTTCGAATCTCGCGTTCGGGCTGCGGCAGCGCGCTGCGGTCGAACATCGCGCGCAGATCGCGGCCCTTGCCGCGGTAGACCATGCGGTGGATCGGCGCGTGGGTCTTCAACAGCCGCTTGATCCGGTTCGGCGCGGCGATCCGCTCCAGCAGATCGACGACGCGGTCCGGTTCGCGGGCGTAAAGCAGCGGGAAGCTGCGGTAGTGGCAGGTGACGTCGCCATCGAGCCCGTCGAGTTCCGGTCCCGGACGGCCGCCGCCATAGGCGTGGATCACCAGCGGCAGCGTCACCTGGTCGAGCCAGGGATCGAGCGACTGCTGCGCCAGCTCGGGCGGTGGATCGTCGCGAATCCGCAGCGCCCAGTCGGTGAAGCGGCGGCCGAAGCCGCGCGGGTCGGCGCCGTAGAACCAGCCGGCGTTGAAATAGAGATAGCGTTGCCAGTCGGTGTCGGCCCGCGTTGGATCGAGGCTCGAGGCGAGGTCGAGGCCGAAGCGTCGGTAGAGCGCCGCCCAGACCGCCTGCGCGCCGGGCCAGCCCGGGCGCGGCACCGGCCAGCTGTCCTCGCGGCGCATCGATGCGGCGGGGCGGTCGAATTCGAAGCGCAGCGCGCCGATGTCGCCGGTGATCAGCGTGTCGCTGTCGAAGAACACGAAGGGCGCGTCGGGATCGAGTGCCGCCAGTGCCTCGATCTTGTTGCCATGCGGGTAGCTCTCGCCGAAGTGCCGCGACTCGAAGGGCCGAATCTCGGCGCCCAGGTCGCGCAGCGCCGCGCCGAAATCGGCCGTCATCCTCGGGTCGATGTTCCAGCAAGGGCCGGGCTGCGGTTCGGCGACCAGCAACCGGCCGGCGAAGCCGGGCGCCGAGGCGCGCAGCGACGCCGCGAAGAGCAGCGCCTCGGCCTGAAGCCGGCCCGCCTGGCCGACGATCACGATGTCGAAGGGCGCTGGCGCCGATGTCATGACCCGCTCCCGCGCTGCCGCCCTGCCGGGCCAGCATAGGCACGGCGGATCGGCGGGCAAAGCCCGGCGTTGTCGCGGTCAAGAATAAGGGGGGGGGAGTGGTGGGCGACCCTGGAATCGAACCAGGCGTGGGTCTCCCCGGCGGAGTTACAGTCCGCTGCCGCACCTTGCAGCCCGTCGCCCGCAACCGGGGTGTGACCCGGTGCGAGGCGGTGCATACGCGCAGGTCGGAAATGCGTCAACCGGAAAATCCCGTCGTGGCGGCCCGACTTGCGTTTGTCGCGCGCCCGGCGCAAGCAGGACCGGATTTGCACGTCCGACAGCAGCGGAGACCACGATGAAAAAGCCGAAATGGGTGATCGAGAAAGAGCAGGGCAAACGCGCCTCTGCCGCCGAGACGGTCTGGTTGTTCGGGCTGCACGCGGTGCGCGACGCGCTGGTGAACCCGCGCCGCACCCGGCTGCGGCTGGTGGTGACCAAGAACGCCGAGGCCAAGCTGGCCGACGCGATCGCCGAGAGCGGCATGGAGCCGGAGATTTCCGATCCGCGCAGGTTCGCGGCGCCGATCGACCCGGATTCGGTGCACCAGGGTGCCGCGCTCGAGGTCAAGCCGCTCGACTGGGGCCGGCTCGAGGACGTGGCGCTGGGCGGCGAGCGCGACGGGCCGCCGCGGCTGCTGTTGCTGGACCGGGTCACCGACCCGCACAACGTGGGCGCGATCCTGCGTTCGGCCGAGGTGCTGGGCGCGCGGGCCGTGGTCGGGGTGCAGCGGCATTCGGCACCGGAAACCGGGGCGCTGGCCAAGACCGCCAGCGGCGCGCTGGAGCGCCAGCCCTACCTGCGGATCAAGAACCTGGCAGAAGGCATGATCGCGCTGAAGGAGATGGGCTACCTGGTGCTGGGTCTCGACGGCGACGCCGAGATGAGCATCGAGCAGGCGGTCGAGGGCCGACGCGACCGCGCCGTGGCGCTGGTGCTTGGCGCCGAGGGGCCGGGGCTGCGCGAACGCACCCGCGAGACCTGCGATGCGCTGGTCCGGATCGATGCCGCCGGCGGCTTCGGGTCGCTGAACGTGTCGAACGCTGCCGCGGTGGCGCTGTACGCAGCCAGAGGTTGAGTGGTCGCGACGGCTGACGCTTTGTTCACGAGTTGCTGAGAGGGTCTTACGTGGAACAAATCAGCGCTTAGATTGTTCTATGGAAGCGCACCTCTGGAACAGGTGTGTTTCATTTCACTGTCCCTCGTTCCACAACTTTAAGCCCGGGCATCGGCCCGGGCTTTTTTTACCTGCCGCACCGGCGTGGACCGATGCAGCGGCTTCGTGGCTTGCACCGGCGGGACGGTCGTGCGCGGGGGGCCGCGCTTCCGGTGCCGATCCCGCATGACCAAGGGCGGGTCGGCTACCTGCCGGCCTTCTCGGCGATGCCCGAAAGCCCTTCGCGGCGGCCCAGCTCGGTCTCGATGTCGGCCAGTGTCACGTCGCGGGCGGCGCACATCACCAGCAGGTGATACAGCACGTCGGCGGCTTCCGAGGTCAGCTTTTCCCGGTCGCCCTTGACCGCCTCGATGATCGCCTCGACCGCTTCCTCGCCGAATTTCTCGGCGCATTTCTCGGGCCCTTTCGCGAGCAGCTTGGCGGTCCAGCTGGTGTCGGGATCGGCGCCGCGGCGCGACAGGATGGTGGCGGCGAGATCGTGCAGGCTCATGTCATCCTCATCGGAATGCCGGCCGCCGCCATATGCGCCTTGGCCTCGGCGATGGAATGGGTGCCGAAGTGGAAGATCGACGCGGCCAGCACGGCGCTGGCGCCGCCCTGCGTCACCCCTTCGACCAGGTGGTCGAGCGTGCCGACGCCGCCCGAGGCGATCACCGGGATGTCGACCGCGTCCGACACCGCGCGGGTCAGCGGCAGGTTGAAGCCGGACCTCGTGCCGTCGCGGTCCATCGAGGTCAGCAGGATCTCTCCGGCGCCGCGCGCTTCCATGTCGCGGGCGAATTCGACCGCGTCGATGCCGGTAGGCTTGCGGCCGCCGTGGGTGAAGATCTCCCAGCGACCCGGCGCCACGGTCTTGGCGTCGATCGCCACCACGATGCATTGCGCGCCGAACCGCTGCGCCGCCTCGGTGACCACGGTGCGGTCGGCCACCGCGGCCGAGTTGAAGCTGACCTTGTCGGCCCCGGCCAGCAGCAGCGCCCGCACGTCGTGGTGGCTGCGCACGCCGCCGCCGACGGTCAGCGGGATGAAGCAGGTCTCGGCGGTGCGGGTCACCAGGTCGAACATGGTGCCGCGATTCTCATGCGTGGCGTGGATGTCGAGAAAGCACAGCTCGTCGGCACCGGCGGCGTCGTAGGCGCGCGCCGCGTCGACCGGGTCGCCGGCGTCGCGCAGGTCGACGAAGTTGACCCCCTTGACCACGCGGCCGTCGGCCACGTCGAGGCAGGGAATGATCCGGGTCTTCAGCATGGCGCGTCCCTTGTCTGTCGCGCCCTTCTAGCGCCGCCGCCAGCGCAAGGCCAGTGGCGGGCCGGCGCATCGGGAACCTTGGTCGGCCCTGTCGGTTTGCTGGGTGACACAAGGAGTGACCGCATGAAACATCTCGCCGCCATCGCGCTGGCCGCCAGCGCCGCCACCGCCATCGCCGCCCCGGCCAGCGCCGACATCGAGAAGATCCATGCCGAAGGCAGCGTCGCCGAGGTGATCGACCGGCTCGAGGCCGCGGTGACCGAGGCCGGCGCCACCGTCTTCGCCCGTGTCGACCACGGCGGCGGCGCCGAGCAGGCCGGGATGGAGCTGGCCGACAGCCAGCTGCTGATCTTCGGCAACCCGCAGCTCGGCACCCCGGTGATGCAGCAGGACGCGCTTGCAGGGCTGTTTCTGCCGCTGAAGATCCTCGCCTATAAGGACGAGTCGGGCCAGGTCTGGGTGGCCTATGAAGAGGTCGAGGACACCTTCGACGAGCTCGGTGTCGATGACGACCTTGAGGCGCTGGAGAAGATGGAAGGCGCGCTCAGGAAATTCAGCGAGGCCGCCGCCGCGGCGCGCTGACGCCGCAGGCGCAAGGCTCCGCAGGGGGCCTTGCCATCAGCCCTTCAGCAGTGCCAGCGCCTCGGCAAGATCGATCGCGCCGTCATAGAGCGCCCGTCCCGAAATCGCGCCGGCGATCAAGCCGGTGTCCTTCAGCGCCCGCAGATCGGACAGCGACGACACGCCGCCCGAGGCGATCACCGGGATAGACACCGCGCGGGCCAGCGCTTCGGTCGCCGGTACGTTTGGCCCCTTCATCGCGCCGTCGCGGGCGATGTCGGTGTAGATGATCGCGGCGACGCCGGCATCCTCGAAGCTTTTTGCAAGATCGGTGACCATCACGTCGGTCTCCTCGGCCCAGCCACGGGTGGCGACGCGGCCGTCGCGGGCATCCAGCCCGACCGCGACCTTGCCAGGGAAGGCGCGCGCGGCCTCGCGCACCAGCTCGGGGTTCTCGACCGCCACGGTCCCGAGGATCACCCGCGCCAGACCCTTGTCGATCCAGCGTTCGATCGTCGCCATGTCGCGAATTCCGCCGCCAAGCTGCGCCGGCACGCCGGGGCAGGCGGCGAGGATCGCCTCGACCGCCGCGCCGTTGACCGGCTGGCCGGCGAAGGCGCCGTTCAGATCGACCAGGTGCAGCCATTCGGTCCCGGCCTCGACGAAGGCCCGGGCCTGCGCCGCCGGGTCGTCGTTGAACACCGTGGCCTGGTCCATTTCGCCGCGCAGCAGCCGCACGGCCTGGCCGTCCTTGAGATCGATGGCGGGGTACAGGATCATCTTCTGGCTCCGGATCTGATGCGCGGCTGCTGTGGCACGCGGGGCGTCGGGATGCAACGTCACGTCAGTCTTGCCGCAGTGCCGCGAGGCCCGGCACTCTCGGGCGCATGACCCAAGGGAGGAACTGGATCATGATGAAGACGGCACTGATGGCGCTTGCGCTGGTCGGGCTTGCGGGGGCGGCTGCGGCCGACCCGCTCGAGGGAAGCTGGCGCACCGCGCCGGACGACAACGGCAACAGCGGGCTGGTCCAGGTCGCGCCCTGCGGCGATGCGCTCTGCGGCACGCTGGTCACCGCCTACGGCCCCGACGGGTCCGAGATCGCGTCGCCCAACATCGGCCGCAACATCATTTCGGAGACCCTGGCCAAGGGCGGCGGCGAATACCGCGGCAAGGTCTTCGCGCCGGACAACGGCAAGACCTACAACTCCAAGCTGATGCTGACCGGCGACCAGCTCAGCGTGTCGGGCTGCGTGCTGGGCTTCTGCCGCGAAGGCGGCGTCTGGCAGAAACAGAACTGACCGAGGGCGCCCGGACCCCTGGGTCCGGGCGCTTTGACGCAGGACGATTGACGGAACGCCGCCGTGCCGGTTTCGTTGAGCCAGCAGAAAACCGAAAGGGGGCTCTTCATGCCGATCGTCACCGCCAAGGATGGCACGCAACTCTACGTCAAGGACTGGGGTCATGGCCGCCCCGTGGTTCTGATCCACGGCTGGCCGCTGAACTCGGACAGCTGGGAATACCAGGCGGTGCGGCTGGCCGAGGCCGGGCACCGCGTCGTGGCCTATGACCGGCGCGGCTTCGGGCGGTCGGGTCAGCCGTTCACCGGCTATGATTACGACACGCTGGCCGACGATCTGGGCACGGTGATCTCCGAGCTCGGGCTGACCGACGCCAGCATCGCCGGTTTTTCGATGGGTGGCGGCGAGGTGGCGCGCTACATGTCGCGGCACGACGGCAAGAACGTCAAACAGGCGGCGCTGATCTCGTCGGTGGCGCCGGGGATGCTGAAGTCCGAGGCCAACCCCGACGGTGTGACTGCCGACGTGTTCGAGGGGATGAAGGACGGGCTGCGCAAGGACCGTCCCGAGTTCCTGAGCAATTTCTTCAAGAGCTTCTACGGCAACAAGGTCAGCGACGGCGTGCTGCACTGGTCGCTGATGATGGCGATGCAGGCCAGCCCGAAGGCGACGCTGGATTGCGTCGACGCCTTCGGCAAGACCGATTTCACGGCCGACATGGCGGCGTTCAAGGTGCCGACGCTGGTGGTGCATGGCAAGGAAGACGAAATCGTGCCGATCGACCCGTCGGGCCGCCGCGCGGCCAAGCTGATCAAGGGCGCCGTGTCGAAGGAATACGACGGCGCGCCGCACGGGCTGACCGCGACCCACGCCGACAGGCTCTTCGACGACCTCTCGGCCTTCCTGAAAGGCTGAGGTCCACCGCGATGCAACAAGGCCCGCGCGATGCGCGGGCCTTTTTCATGTCCGGGCGCCGGTGTCGCGGCTCAGGGTTTCCAGCGCAGGAAATTCGAGATCAGCCGCAGCCCCGGGCCCTGGCTTTTTTCCGGGTGGAACTGGGCGCCGATGACGTTGTCGCGGCCGACCACCGCGGTCACCGCGCCGCCGTAGTCGACATGCGCCAGCAGGGTCGACGGATCGGTCGGGCGGAACTGCCAGCTGTGCACGAAATAGGCGTGGTCGCCGGTCGAGATCCCGTCGAGCACCGGATGCGGCCGATCGATCACCAGGTCGTTCCAGCCCATGTGCGGCACCTTCAGCGCCGGGTCGGCGGGGGTGATGCGGGTGATCTCGCCGTCGATCCAGCCGAAGCCTTCGGTCAGCTGGTATTCGTGGCCGACCCGCGCCAGCATCTGCATGCCGACGCAGATCCCGAGGAACGGCTTGCCCTTGACCTCGACCGCCTCGACCAGCGCCTCGGCCAGTCCCGGCACCGCGTGCAGCATCGACCGGCAATGCGGGAAGGCGCCGTCGCCGGGCAGCACGATGCGGTCGGCGCGGGCGACGTCCTCGGGCCGCGAGGTGACGATCACCTCGCCGGCGTCGTCGCGCCGGGCGACCAGCTCGAAGGCCTTCTGCGCCGAGTGCAGGTTGCCGCTGTCGTAGTCGATCAGTGCGGTAAGACTCACAGCGCCCCCTTGGTCGACGGGATGCTGTCGGCCTGTCGCGGATCGGCTTCGACCGCCTCGCGCAGGGCGCGGGCGACGGCCTTGAAGGCGGCCTCGGCGACGTGGTGCGCGTTGTGGCCGTGCAGCCGGTCGATGTGCAGCGTGATGCCGCCATGCGTCGCCAGCGCCTGGAAGAACTCCTGCACCAGCTCGGTGTCGAAGCTGCCGATCTTGGCGGCGCGGAACTCGAGGTTACAGATCAGGAACGGCCGGCCCGACAGGTCGAGCGCGGCGCGCACCTGGGCGTCGTCCATCGGCAGGTGGCACGACCCGTAGCGGCGAATCCCGCGCTTGTCGCCCAGCGCCTTGGCGAGCGCCTGGCCTATCGCGATGCCGGTGTCTTCCACGGTGTGGTGGTCGTCGATGTGCAGGTCGCCGGTGGCGCGCACGTTCAGGTCGATCAGCGCGTGGCGCGCCAGCTGGTCGAGCATGTGATCGAAGAAGCCGACGCCGGTGTCGTTGTCGTAAGCGCCTGTGCCGTCGAGGTTCAGCGTGACGCTGATGTCGGTCTCGGCGGTCTTGCGGGTGATCGTGGCGGTCCGCATCATGTCCCTCATCCTTGGTCGCAGCGACCTATAGGCCGCGCCGGGCGCCGCGCCAAGTGAGGCGGCGCCGAGTTTTCAGGATCCTGGGATTTACGAAACTGGAGCGGGCGAGGCGATTCGAACGCCCGACCCTAACCTTGGCAAGGTTATGCTCTACCCCTGAGCTACGCCCGCTTCCGTTTCGTGTGGCGGATTTAGCGGCAGCGGCGCCGGGGCGCAAGGGGGAACGTCGGGGAAACGGCGGATATCGTGCGACCGGACCGCGCGGCCGGGACCGACAACGACAGACGGCCGCTTGCGCGGCGGGGTCGTCGTCGTCATGTCGGTGATTTGCGAAACTGGAGCGGGCGAGGCGATTCGAACGCCCGACCCTAACCTTGGCAAGGTTATGCTCTACCCCTGAGCTACGCCCGCTTCCGTTTCGTAGGGCGGATCTAGACATCGCGGCCGGGAGCCGCAAGCGAAAAAACGCCCCGCACGATAAAATCGGCGGGGCGCGGGTCGGGGCAGGGCGGGGGGCGCTGCGGTCAGGCGGCTTTGGCCCGGTCGGCGGTGGCGATGCTGCGCATCCGGCGCTTCTGGCGCCACAGGTTCAGCGCCTCGACGCCGCCGGCGAACACCATCGCGGCATAGATGAAGCCGCGCTCGATGTGGAAATGCGCGCCATCGGCGACCAGCGCCATGCCGACCATCACCAGGAATGCCAGCGCCAGCATCTTGGTCGAGGGGTGGTGCTCGACGAAGTTGGCGATCGGGGTGGCGGCGATCATCATCAGCACGATGGCGATGACCATCGCGGCGATCATGATCTCGATATGGTCGGCGATGCCCACGGCGGTGATCACGCTGTCGAGCGAGAACACCAGGTCGAGAACCATGATCTGGATGATCACGCTCGAGAAGGTCGCCTTCGCCACGGTGTCGGCGCCGTGGTGCGAATCGCCTTCGACCTCGGCGAAGATCTCGGTCGAGGCCTTGTAGATCAGGAACAGGCCACCGGTGATCAGGATCACGTCGCGCCACGACAGATCGAAGCCAAGCAGCGTGACGAAGGGTTCCGACAGGCCGATGATCCAGGCGATCGAGAACAGCAGGCCGATCCGCAGCACCAGCGCGCCGGTGAGGCCGATGAACCGGGCCCTGGTGCGCTGCGCGTCGGGTAGCCGGGACGCGGCGATCGAGATGAAGATGACGTTGTCGACCCCGAGCACCACCTCGAGCACGGTCAGGGTCAGGAATGAGGCCCAGACGGCTGGGTCCGAGAAAAGTTCAAGCATGATGATCCATAGGTAAGAGATTGACCGGTGTCTGGCGTCCCGCCGGGACGATGCCAAGGGCCGCATGGATCAACCCGGAAGGGTTTTTCAGGTTCCGTGTTGCGCGGGCCGCGGTCCGATCAGGTCCCAGCGATTGCCCCAGGGGTCGCGGAATACCGCGACCATGCCATAGGCCTCGTTCCTCGGGTCTTCCTCGAAGCAGACCCCGGCAGCGCGCATCCGGGCGTGGTCGGCGGCGAAATCCTCGGTCTCGAGAAACAGCCAGACCCGGCCGCCGCCCTGCTGGCCGATCGCCGCGCGCTGCGCCGTGCCTTCTGGGCGGGCCAGCACCAGCCCGGTGCCGCCGCCGGACGGCAGCACCCGGACCCAGCGCTTGCCACCGCCCATGTCGGTGTCCTCGGCCAGCGTGAAGCCCAGCACCCCGGTGAAGAAGGCGATGCCCTCGTCATACTCCGGGACCAGATAGCTGACCGAGGCGAGACGGGTCACGACAGTTCGATCAGCAGATCCTTGGCGTCGATCTGTGCCCCCGGGGTGACGTGGACCGCGACGATCTTGCCGTCGCGCTCGGCGTGGATCCCGGTTTCCATCTTCATCGCCTCGATGGTCAGCAGCAGGTCGCCCTGCTTGACCTTCTTGCCGGCCTGCGCCGCGACGGTCGCGACCACGCCGGGCATCGGCGCGCCGACATGCGCCGGGTTGCCGATCTCGGCCTTCGGGCGCTTGGCGGTGGTGGCGGCGACCTTGCGGTTCGGCACCCGGATCGTGCGCGGCTGGCCGTTCAGTTCGAAGAACACGCGCACTTCGCCCTCGGGGTTGGTCTCGCCGACCGCCTGCAGCCGGATTTCCAGCGTCTTGCCGGGGTCGATCTCGGCCGAGATCTCGTCGCCCTGTTCCATGCCGTAGAAGAAGGTATGGGTCGGCAGCACCCGCACCGGGCCGTAGGACTGGTGCCGCTTGGCGTAGTCGGTGAACACCTTGGGATACATCAGGTAGCCCTGCAGGTCCTCGTCGTCGATCTCGAGACCGCCGATCTGCGCCGAGGCCTCGGCGCGCGCCGCCTCCATGTCGACCGGCTTCATCGCCTTGCCGGGGCGTTCAGTCAGCGGCTTGTCGCCCTTGAGGATCTTCTTCTGCAGTGCGGCCGGCCAGCCACCCGGCGGCTGGCCGAGGTTGCCGCGCATCATGTCGATCACGCTGTCGGGGAACGACACCTCGAACTTCGGATCCTCGACCTGCGCCCGGGTCAGCCCCTGGCTCACCATCATCAGGGCCATGTCGCCGACGACCTTGGAGGACGGCGTCACCTTGACGATGTCGCCGAACATCATGTTGACCTCGGCGTAGGTCTTGGCGACCTCGTGCCAGCGCTCCTCGAGCCCGAGCCCGCGGGCCTGCGCCTTGAGATTGGTGAACTGGCCGCCCGGCATCTCGTGCAGGTAGACCTCGGAGGCCGGCGCCTGCAGTCCGCTTTCGAAGGCGGCGTAATGGCCGCGGACGGTCTCGAAGTAGTTCGAGATCTCGCGGATCGCGGTGATGTCGAGTCCGGTGTCGCGGTCGGTGTCGCGCAGCGCCTCGACGATCGAGCCGAGCGTCGGCTGCGAGGTGTTGCCCGAGAAGCTGTCCATCGCGGCGTCGATCGCGTCGACCCCGGCGGCCGAGGCGGCGAGCACGGTCGAGATCGCGGCGCCCGAGGTGTCATGCGTGTGGAAGTGGATCGGCAGGCCGACTTCTTCCTTGAGCGCGGTGATCAGCCTGGTCGCGGCGGGCGCCTTCAGCAGACCGGCCATGTCCTTGAGGCCCAGCACGTGGGCGCCGGCCTTTTCCAGGTCCTTGGCCATGCCGACGTAGTACTTCAGGTCGTATTTCGACCGGTCCGGGTCGAGCATGTTGCCGGTGTAGCAGATCGTGCCTTCGCAGACCTTCTCGGCCTCGACCACCGCGTCCATCGCGACGCGCATGTTCTCGACCCAGTTCAGGCTGTCGAACACCCGGAACACGTCGACGCCCGAGGTCGCCGCCTGCTTCACGAAGCCCTGCACCACGTTGTCGGGGTAGTTGGTGTAGCCGACGCCGTTCGAGGCGCGCAGCAGCATCTGGGTCATCAGGTTGGGCATCTTGGCGCGGATGTCGCGCAGACGCTGCCACGGGCATTCCTGCAAGAACCGGTAGGCCACGTCGAAGGTCGCGCCGCCCCAGCATTCGACCGAGAACAGCCCCGGCAGGTTGGCGGCGTAGCTGGGGGCGACCCGGATCATGTCGACCGACCGCATCCGGGTCGCCAGCAGCGACTGGTGGCCATCGCGCATCGTGGTGTCGGTGATCAGCAGCTGGGTCTGCTCCTTCATCCAGTCGGCCACCGCCTGCGGTCCGAACTGGTCGAGGATCTGCCGGGTGCCGGGGATGATGTCGTCGGTATGCAGCACCGGCGCGCGCGGCGTCTTGACGTCGGCGGCGGGCTTGGGACGGCCCTCGGTCTCGGGGTGACCGTTGCCGGTGATGTCGGCGATGTAGCTCAGGATCTTGGTGGCGCGGTCGCGGCGGGTGTCGAACTGGAACAGCGCCGGGGTCTCGTCGATGAACTTGGTCGAGTATTCGTTCGACAGGAAGGTCGGGTGCTTCAGCAGGTTGATCACGAAGTCGATGTTGGTCGACACGCCGCGAATCCGGAACTCGCGCAGCGCCCGGTCCATCCGCTTGATCGCCATCTCGGGGGTCGGCGCGCGCGCCGTCACCTTGGTCAGCAGAGAATCGTAGAACCGGGTGATGACGGCGCCGGAATAGGCGGTGCCGCCGTCCAGCCGGATGCCCGGCCCGGTGGCCGAGCGGTACATCTGGATCCGGCCGTAATCCGGGATGAAGCTGTTCAGCGGGTCCTCGGTGGTGACCCGGCACTGCAGCGCGTGACCGTCCAGCTTGACGTCGTACTGGCTGGCGCAGCCGGTGGCCTCGACCAGGCTCTTGCCTTCGGCGATCAGGATCTGCGCCCGGACGATGTCGATGCCGGTGACCTCTTCGGTCACGGTGTGTTCGACCTGGACCCGCGGGTTGACCTCGATGAAGAAGAACTCGCCCGAATCCATATCCATCAGGAATTCGACGGTGCCGGCGCATTCGTAGTTCACGTGCTGGCAGATCTTCTTGCCGAGATTGCAGAGCTTTTCGCGCTGGGCGCCCGACAGGTAGGGGGCGGGGGCGCGCTCGACGACCTTCTGGTTGCGGCGCTGCACCGAACAGTCGCGCTCCCACAGGTGGTAGATGTTGCCCTGGCTGTCGCCGAGGATCTGCACCTCGACGTGACGCGCCCTGGTGATCATCTTCTCGAGATAGCCTTCGCCGTTGCCGAAGGCCGATTCGGCCTCGCGGCGGCCTTCGCGGACTTTCTCCTCGAGCTCCTTTTCCGACAGGATCGGTCGCATGCCGCGGCCGCCGCCGCCCCAGCTGGCCTTGAGCATCAACGGGTAGCCGACCTCGGCCGCCTGCTTGCGGACCAGCGCCATGTCGTCGCCCAGCACGTCGGTGGCCGGGATCACCGGCACCCCGGCGGCCATCGCCACCCGGCGGGCGCTGGCCTTGTCGCCCAGCTCGCGCATGGTCTGGGCCTTCGGACCGATGAAGGCGATGCCGGCGGCGGTGCAGGCGTCGACGAAATCGGGGTTCTCCGACAGCAGCCCGTAGCCCGGGTGGATCGCATCTGCGCCGGACATCCGGGCGACCCGGATGATTTCCTCGATCGACAGATAGGCCGCGACCGGACCCAGCCCTTCGCCGATCCGGTAGGCCTCGTCGGCCTTGAAGCGGTGCAGGTTGAGTTTGTCTTCCTCGGCGTAGACGGCAACCGTCTTCTTGCCCATCTCGTTCGCCGCGCGCATCACGCGGATCGCGATTTCGCCACGGTTCGCGATCAGGATCTTGTTGAATTCGGTCATGCTACCCTCCGTCGGTCGGCGGCAGTCTAGGGTTTTCTGCGCTGCAGTATAGCCCCGACATGATGTGGTTTCATTGGGCGATGGGACAAATGCTAGCGGTAACGGTAGCGCTAACGGTCGCACCGGCGCGCCGCTTCGCGCTGCGGTTGCGGCCCTGGGTCCGGGCGGGCCGCCAGCGCGGCGCCGCAAAGCCGCCGATTTGCGAACATTAGCGGAACGCCGCTTTCTTTCCGCGGGGCGCGACGCTAGATTGCCCGGCATGAGCAGCTATTCCGACGACGAGGCCTTCGAGGCCGCCGCCCAGACCACGCCGCTGTCGCGCCGCGCCATGCCGCAGCCGGGCGGCGCGCCCTATCTCGACGGGCTGAACCCGGCGCAGCGCCAGGCGGTCGAAACTCTCGATGGTCCGGTGCTGATGCTGGCCGGCGCCGGCACCGGCAAGACGAGGGCGCTGACCGCGCGGATCGTGCATCTGATGCGCACCGGCCGGGCCAGGCCGAACGAGATCCTCGCGGTGACCTTCACCAACAAGGCCGCGCGCGAAATGAAGGACCGGATCGGCCGGCAGCTTGGCGAAACCGTCGAGGGCATGCCCTGGCTCGGCACCTTCCACGCGATCTGCGTCAAGCTGCTGCGCCGCCACGCCGAGCTGGCAGGGCTGAAGTCGAACTTCACCATCCTCGACACCGACGACCAGATCCGGCTGCTCAAGCAGCTGATCGCCGCCGAGAACATCGACGACAAGCGCTGGCCGGCGCGGATGCTGGCCGGGATCATCGACGGCTGGAAGAACCGGGCACTGACCCCCGACGCGGTGCCGGTTGCCGACAGCGCCGCCTTCGACGGCAAGGGGGTCCGGCTCTACGCCGCCTACCAGACCCGTCTGAAAGAGCTCAACGCCACCGATTTCGGCGACCTGCTGCTGCACATGGTGACGATCTTCCAGACCCGCGACGACGTGCTCGACCAGTATCGCCGCTGGTTCCGCTACATCCTGGTCGACGAATACCAGGACACCAACGTGGCACAGTACCTGTGGCTGCGGCTGCTGGCCGGTGGCCACAAGAACATCTGCTGCGTCGGCGACGACGACCAGTCGATCTACGGCTGGCGCGGCGCCGAGGTCGGCAACATCCTGCGCTTCGAGAAGGACTTTCCCGGCGCCACGGTGATCCGGCTGGAGCAGAACTACCGCTCGACGCCGCATATCCTCGGCGCCGCCTCCGGGTTGATCGCCGCCAACAGCGGCCGGCTCGGCAAGACGCTGTGGACCGAGGCGCAGGATGGCGAGAAGCTGCGCTTGATCGGCCATTGGGACGGTGACGAGGAAGCCCGCTGGATCGGCGAGGAAATCGAGGCGGCGCAGCGCGGCACCCGCGGCATGGACCCCGTCGGCCTGGATTCGATGGCGATCCTGGTGCGGGCGTCGCACCAGATGCGCGCCTTCGAGGACCGGTTCCTGACCATCGGCCTGCCGTACCGGGTGATCGGCGGGCCGCGGTTCTACGAACGGCTCGAGATCCGCGACGCGATGGCCTACTTCCGGCTCGCGGTGTCGCTCGACGACGACCTGGCATTCGAGCGGATCGTCAACACCCCGAAGCGCGGACTGGGCGACAAGGCGGTGCAGACGATCCAGCGCACCGCCCGGGCCAACGGCGTCAACCTGGTCGAAGGCGCTCGGCTGGTGGTTTCAGCCAAGCTGCTGGGCGGCAAGGGGCTGAAGCAGCTGACGATCCTGGTCGAGGGGCTGGACCGCTGGCATGCGCAGGTCGGCGCCGAGGCCGACACCCATGTCGAGCTGGCCGAAATGATCCTCGACGAAAGCGGCTACACCGGCATGTGGCAGGCCGACAAGACGCCCGAAGCGCCGGGCCGTCTCGAGAACCTCAAGGAGCTGGTGAAGGCGCTGGAAGGCTTCGAGAACCTGCAGGGCTTTCTCGAGCACGTGTCGCTGATCATGGACAACGAGACCGGCCAGGACGGCGAGAAGGCGTCGATCATGACGCTGCACGCCGCCAAGGGGCTCGAATTCCCGATGGTGTTCCTGCCGGGCTGGGAGGACGGGCTGTTCCCGAGCCAGCGCGCGATGGACGAAACCGGGCTGAAGGGCCTCGAGGAGGAACGCCGGCTGGCCTATGTCGGGATCACCCGCGCCGAAGCCGTCTGCACCGTGTCCTTCGCCGCGAACCGCAGGGTCTACGGCCAGTGGCAAAGCCAGCTGCCGTCGCGCTTCATCGACGAGCTGCCGGAACATCACGTCGAGGTGCTGACCCCGCCGGGGCTCTATGGCGGAGGCTACGGCGCCGCCGGCATGGCCGGGGCGGCGTCGCCGGCGATCCAGGGTGCGATGGCGTCGAACCTGCATCAGAAGGCGGCCGATGCGAACGTCTACAACTCGCCGGGCTGGCGCCGGCTGCAATCGCGCGGCCAGGCGGCCGGGCGGGCCCGCGGCATGGCGCAGCCGGCCGAAACCCGCAACATCACCATCGACATGACCGCGGTGTCGTCCTTCACCGAAGGCGACCGGGTGTTCCACCAGAAGTTCGGCTACGGCGCGGTGCAGGCGGTCGAGGGCGACAAGCTCGACATCGCCTTTGACAAGGCAGGCGAAAAGAAGGTCGTGGCGCGCTTCGTGATCGCCGCCGACCAGGCCGACGACGACGTGCCGTTCTGAGATTGCCGGGCGTCTGGGCTGCCGTTAAGGCAGCTGCATGGACATCGGTTTCCTTTCCGCCTTCGCCGCCGGTCTAGCGCTCGGGTTGTCGCTGATCCTCGCGATCGGGGCGCAGAACGCCTTCGTGCTGCGCCAGGGGCTGCGCGGCGATCACGTGCTTGCGGTGGTGCTGACCTGCGCGCTGTCGGACGCGCTGCTGATCGCGGCCGGGGTGTCCGGCTTCGCGGCGCTGGCCGAAGCGGCGCCCTGGATCGCGCCGCTGCTGCGCTGGGGCGGCGCGGCCTTCCTGGTGGTCTATGGCGCCAGGGCGGCCCTGGCCGCCTGGCGCGGCGGCGACGCGTTGCGGGCGGCGGAAACCGGAACGCCCGGGCTGCGCCGCGCGGTGCTGACCTGCCTGGCGCTGACCTGGCTCAACCCGCATGTCTATCTCGATACGCTGGTGCTGCTCGGCTCGGTCGCCTCGCGCTTCGAGGGCCGGGTCTGGGCCTTCGGCAGCGGCGCGGTCGCAGCGTCGTTCCTGTTCTTCTTCACGCTCGGCTTCGGCGCGCGTCTGCTGCGCCCGGTGTTCGCGCGCCCCGGCGCCTGGCGGGTGCTCGACGCGGTCATCGCGCTGGTGATGTGGAGCATCGCCGCCGGTCTGGTGCTCGGCGGCTGAGGCTACTTTGTTCCTTAAATACGCATGACCCGGCATCGGCCGGGGGCCGCCGCCGGACTTGCATCCCGACCGGCTTTGCCATCAGGTGGCGCCAGGAGATTTGCATGACCGCAGCATCCATTCCACGCAGCGACAGCGCGCCCATCGCCGGGATCGGCTGGATGGTGGCGGCGGGGCTGTGCTTCGTCGGCATGACGGTCTCGATCAAGATCGTCGGCACGTCCTTGCCGGCGGCGCAAACCGCGCTGCTGCGGTTCCTGCTTGGCCTGCCGTTCCTGCTGCCGATGTTGCCGGCGCTGCGCCGGGCGCGGATCGCGCCGCGGCACTGGCGGCTGCTGGGGCTGCGCGCGATACTGCACAGCGCCGGCGTCGGGCTGTGGTTCTACGCGATCGCCCGGATCCCGCTTGGCGACATGACGGCGATCAACTACCTCAACCCGATCTGGGTCACTGTTGGCGCGACGCTGCTGATGGGGGAAAAGCTGCCGCCGCGCCGTCTCGCGGCGGTGGTCGCGGCCTTCCTCGGGGCGCTGGTCGTGCTGCGCCCCGGCCTGCGCGAGATCGATCCCGGCCATGTCGCGATGCTCGGGACCGCGATGCTGATCGCCTCGGGCTACCTGGTGGTCAAGCGGCTGTCGGAGGAGCTGTCGCCCGAGGTGATCGTGGCGATGCTGTCGCTGATGGTGCCGCTGGGACTGGCGCCCTTCGCGATCCCGGTCTGGCAGACGCCGGCCTTGGGCGATCTGGCGCAGCTGTCGATCGCGGCCGGGCTCGGCACCGCCGGGCATTACGCGATGACCCGGGCCTTCGCCGCGGCACCGCTTACCGTGACCCAGCCGGTCACCTTCCTGCAGCTGGTCTGGGCGGTGGTGCTGGGCGTGGTGGTGTTCGGCGAACCGGTGGACGGCTACGTGATCCTCGGCGGCGCGATGATCATGGCGGCGGTCAGCTTCATCACCTGGCGCGAGGCGCGGGCGCGGCGGGCGATCACCCCCGCCGCGCCGGCGCCCTGACCGGTCTCAGGCGGCGGGCGCGCCGCCCAGCCGTTTCAGGATCGACCCGGGGCTGACCTGGCCGATCACCTCGCCATTCTCCAGCACGTCGAGCGCCGCCGGAGTCTCGTGGATCAGCGCCATCACCTCCTGGATCGGGGTGTTGGCCTCGACCCGGCCCTCGGCGGCGACGCGGGCGCCCGGCTCCATCACGTCGCGGGCGCAAAGCACGCCAAGCGGGTTCATATGGGCCACGAAATCCGCGACATAGCCGTTTGCCGGCGCGGTGAAGATCTCGCGCGGGGTGCCTGCCTGCACGATCCGGCCGCCCTCCATGATCGCGATCCGATTGCCCAGCTTGAACGCCTCGTCGAGATCGTGGCTGACGAAGATGATGGTGCGCTGCAGCCGCTGCTGCAGGTCCAGCAGCTCGTCCTGCAGCCGCGACCGGATCAGCGGGTCGAGCGCCGAGAACGGCTCGTCCATCAGCAGGATCGGCGCGTCGGTCGCAAAGGCGCGGGCCAGCCCGACGCGCTGCTGCATGCCGCCCGACAGCTCGCCGACCAGCGCGTCGGCGCGGTCGGCCAGGCCGACCAGCTCGAGCTCGGTCTCGACCCGGTCGCGGCGTTCGGACTTCGACATGCCGCCCAGCTCCAGCCCGAGGCCGACGTTGTCGCGTACCGTGCGCCAGGGCAGCAGGCCGAACTGCTGGAACACCATGGCGACGTGGTGCAGCCGGATCTCGCGCAGCGTCTTCTTGCCGGCCTGGGTCACCGAGGTCATCTTGTCGCCGATCCGCACCCGCACGTCGCCGCGCACCACAGGGTTCAGCCCGTTGACCGAGCGCAGCAGCGTCGACTTGCCAGATCCCGATAGCCCCATCAGCACCAGGATCTCGCCTTCGTTGACCGTCAGCGAGCAGTCGTGCACGCCCAGCACCTGGCCGGTCTCGTCGCCGATCTCGGCGCGCTGGCGGCCGGCATCCATCATCGGCAGCGCGGTTTCGGGCGCGTCGCCGAACACGATGTTCACGGCGTCGAATTCGACCGCGGCGCGCGGCTTGCGGGGGTTGTTCTCTGACATGCTCATTTCCGTTTCACCCGCAGCGCGCGGTCCAGCATGATCGCCACCACGACGATGACGAAGCCGCTCTCGAAGCCGAGCGCGGTGTTGACCGAGTTCAGCGCCCGGACCACCGGCACGCCAAGCCCGTCGGCGCCGACCAGCGCCGCGATCACCACCATCGACAGCGACAGCATGATGGTCTGGTTCAGCCCGGTCATGATCTGCGGCAGCGCCGAGGGCAGCTCCACCTTCCACAACAGCTGCCGCGGCGTCGCGCCGAAGGCCTGCGCCGCCTCGACCAGCGGCTGCGGCGTGCCGGCGATGCCCAGCTGGGTCAGTCGGATCGGCGCCGGCAGCACGAAGATCACCGTGGCGATCAGCCCCGGCACCATGCCGATGCCGAAGAACACGATCGCCGGGATCAGGTAGACGAAGGTCGGCAGCGTCTGCATCAGGTCGAGAACCGGCGCCATCCAGGCGTAAAGCCGGGGCCGGTGCGCCGCGGCGATGCCGATCGGCACGCCGACGCCCATGCAGACCACGCAGGCCGACAGAACCAGCGTCAGGCTTTCGGTGGTCTCCTCGAAGTAGCCCTGGTTCAGGATGAACAGGAACCCCAGCGCCACCAGCAGCGGCGTCTGCCAACTGCGGTGCGCCACCCATGTCAGCGCCACGAACACCGCGATCACGATCAGCGGCGGCGGCGATTGCAGCACCCACAGGATGCTGGCGATCATCGCCTCGAGCGCGATCGACAGGCTGTCGAACACCACGGTCAGATTGGCCTCGAGCCAGTCGAAGATGGTGGCGGACCACTCGCCCAGCGGCAGCTTCGGTATCGTCAGATCCATGGCGACGCGCCTTGCGCTGCGGGGGTCGGGCGAGGGGATGCGGGCATCTATGTCTCCATGGCTGACGAGGGCTGGGGGCCGCGCGGCGGGCGGCACGGCGATCCGCGAGGTGCGGCGGCAGGACGTCGGGATCCGGCCGGGACGGTCCCGGGCCGCGCGCCGCGGACCGGATCGGGGCCGGCGCGCCCGCTGGGGCGCGCCGGCCAGCTGGCGTCAGCCTTCGATCGCCGATGCGACGGCCGGCATCGCGTCGCCGCCATCCATCGTGGTCACGCCCTCGAGCCAGGGGCCGATCGCGTCGGAGTTGGCCGCGAGCCAGGCCCGGGCGGCGTCGCGCGGCGCTTCGCCGTCATCGAGGATCGCGCCCATGATCTCGTTTTCCATCTCGAGCGTGAATTCGAGGTTCTGCAGCAACTTGCCGACGTTCGGGCATTCGGTGACGAAGCCGGCACGGGTGTTGGTGGCAACCTCGGCGCCGCCGTAGTTCGGCCCGAACCAGTCGTCGCCGCCTTCAAGATAGGTCATCTCGAAATTGGCGTTCATCGGGTGCGGTTCCCAGCCAAGGAAGATCACCGGCGTGTCGCGCTTCGAAGCGCGGTCGACCTGCGCCAGCATGCCCTGCTCGGAGCTTTCCTTGACCTCGAAACCGCCAAGGCCGAAGGCGTCCGCCTCGATCATGTCGAGGATCAGCCGGTTGCCGTCGTTGCCCGGCTCGATGCCGTAGATCTCGCTGTCGAGCGCCTCGGCATGGGTGGCGATGTCGTCGAAGCTGTCGATTCCCAGCGCCGCGCCGGCGGCGTTGGTCGCGAGTGTGTATTTCGCGCCGGTCAGGTTGGTGCGGACGGTGTCGACGGTGCCGGCCTCGCGGTAGGGCGCGATGTCGGCCTCCATCGTCGGCATCCAGTTGCCGAGGAACACGTCGATGTCGCCATCGGCCATCGAGGTGTAGGTCACCGGAACCGACAGGATCTTCACGTCGGTCGAATAGCCCAGCGCGTCGAGGATTTCGGTGGTCACCGCGGTGGTCGCGGTGATGTCGGTCCAGCCGACGTCCGAGAAGGTGATCTCCGAGCAGCTGGCGGCGTCCTGCGCCGACGCGCCCGTGGCTGCGGCGGCGATGAGAGCGGCGGCGCTGATCGTGGTGCGAATGGTCATGTTGGGTCCCCTGTCTGTGGCGTTCTGGTTCTTGATTGACGGGTCAATAAAAAACCGTTTAGTGTCGTAATGCAACCCTGTCGTTCGGCTCGGCAGAACGGAGGCCGCGATGCCCAAGCTCGGAATGGAACCTATACGGCGCGCCGCGCTGGTCAAAGCCACGATCGACGAGATCGGCGAGCAGGGCTCGCTCGACGTCACGGTGGCGCAGATCGCGCGCCGCGCCGGCATGTCCTCGGCGCTGGCGCATCACTATTTCGGCGGCAAGGAGCAGATCTTCCTGGCGGCGATGCGGCAGCTGATGACCGATTACGCGACCGAGGTGCGGCGCGCGCTGGCCGCCGCCAAGGGCGACCCGCGGGCCCGGCTGGCGGCGGTGATCCGGGCCAACTTCAGCGCCGGGAACTTCCGCCCCGAGGTGGTCGCGGCCTGGCTGAACTTCTACGTTCTGGCGCGACATTCGGCGCAGGCCGGGCGGCTGCTGCGGGTCTACCACGCGCGGCTGCGGTCCAACCTCGCGCATGACCTGCGGCCGCTTCTGGGGCTGCGCGCCGACGATGCGGCAGACCGGCTCGCCGGGCTGATCGACGGGCTCTACCTCAAACAGGGCCTCGGCGGCGACATCCCGGACGGGCCCGGCGCGGTGCGGCTGGTGCTGGCGGCGCTTGCGATGGAGCTGCGCGAATGACCAGGCCGAACATCCTGATCCTGATGGCGGACCAGCTGAACGGCACGCTGTTTCCGGACGGGCCGGCGCCCTGGCTGCACGCGCCGAACCTGAAGGCGCTGGCAGCGCGGTCGACCCGGTTCGCCAACGCCTACACCGGCAGCCCGCTCTGCGCGCCGGGCCGCGCCTCGTTCATGTCGGGCCAGCTGCCGTCGCGCACCCGGGTCTACGACAACGCCGCGGAATTCGCCTCGGATATTCCGACGTTCGCGCATCACCTGCGCCGCGCCGGCTGGCAGACCTGCCTGTCGGGCAAGATGCATTTCGTCGGCCCCGACCAGCTGCACGGCTTCGAGGAACGGCTT
>JBFGEI010000002.1:0-42708 GCA_041580155.1 Limimaricola sp. | reverse complement strand
TGACGCTTGCCTGCGCCGTCGACGATGGCGAAACCCGCGAGGTCGCCGGGCTTCGGGTGCTGGCCTACGACCTGCCGGATGGCTGCGTCGGAGCCTATTACCCCGAGACCAACCCGCTGGTCCCGCTGTCGTATCATGACGTGCTGTCGAAAACCCCGGCCTACAAGGGCACGCCGGTCCGGATCCTGCGCTAGCGGTCGGGCAGGTGCGGTGGGGTCGTGCTGATGAACTCGACCCCGCCGGCCGCGACATGCACCGCGGTCAGCCGCCCGGAGCGGTATGCGCCGGTATCGATCGCGATCCGGCCCTGCGCCATCCGTGGTTCGTCGGTGATCGTGTGGCCATGCACGATCCAGAGCCCATCGCCGCGCGGCACCCGCAGGAAGTCGGGATGCCCCCAAAGAAGGCTGCGGCGCGATTGCTGCTCCAGCGGCAGCGCCGGGTCGGCGCCGGCATGGACCACCGCGACATTGCCGCTTTGCCAGAGCCGCGGCATATGTCTCAGCCAGTCCAGCCGCGCCGGGCCGATCCGCTGCGCCAGCCAGTCCGCGACCTGCTGGAAATCCTCGGGCGCGGTGTCCGGCGTCACCCCGGTGATGCCGAAGCTTTCCAGCGTGGCGCCGCCGCCGTTGTGCAGCCAGGCGGGACCGGCGCGCATCGGTTCGTCGAGAAACGTCAGCAGCATTTCCTCGTGGTTGCCCGCCAGACAGACGAAACTGTCGCCGCCGGACATCTGCCGGTCGTAAAGCCGCGCCAGCGCCGAGGCGCTGTCGGGGCCGCGGTCGACGTAATCGCCGGCGCAGACGATTTTGGCCTCGGGATCGCGCGCCGCCAGCCGCGCCAGCAGCGCCTCGAGCAGATCGTCGCGCCCGTGCACATCGCCGATCGCGAAGAACGCGGTATCGGGTCTTGGCCGGGCGTTGCGGAACCCGGTGGTCGCCGGTCGGCGAAAAAGACGGCTGAGCAAACCCATGACACCAGTTCTAAGAAATTCTTCGACTTCAACCAACAACCGAGCGCGGCGTTCCGATCTCGACCTGGCACCGGTTCGTGACCAATTTTCGGCAAGTTGCCGCCCGAATGATTAGTCATTGAGATATTTCGGCTGGACCGTTAGCTGCTGGTCGTTCGCGTTGCAAAGGAATTGCAGCCGCGTCCGTGTCTGGCATGGGACGCGGGCGCTGGCTTGGTGCTTTTGGAACGCCTTAGTTGCGACCACGATGAGGTATTCATGAGTGCTCAGGTCACCGCCAGCCTTGCCGCGGTCGCATCGACTCCGCGGCGCGGACGGACCACCGAATCGACAGGACGCAGAACATGACCCGGCAGCAGCCGATTTCGCAGGATCGCACGCCGGTCGCCGGTGCCGCACCGAAAGTGCTCTACCTGGCGCATGATCTCGACGACAGCGCGATCTGGCGCCGGGTCGCGATGCTCGAGGCCGGCGGCGCCCGGGTGACCGTCGCCGGGTTCCGGCGGCGCAGCGGCGCGCTGCCCGGCCCGGCGATCGTCTTGGCGCGCACCGCCGATGCGCGGATGGTGCAACGGGTCGGCGCGGTGCTGCGTGCTGCGGTCGGGCTGGCTGCGGCGTTGCGTGGCATCGACGCGCCCGACGTGGTGCTGGCGCGCAATCTCGAGATGCTGGCGCTGGCGGCGCGGGCCCGCCGGATCTGGCCGGCGGCGTCGCTGGTCTACGAGGTGCTCGACATCCACCGGATGATGCTTGGCGACGGGGCGCGACCGCGGGCGCTGCGCGCCGCCGAACGCCGGCTGGGCCGCGATGCGCAGTTGCTGCTTACCTCTTCGCCCGCCTTCGTCAGCGGCTATTTCGTGCCGCATGGCCAGACTCCGGCGCCGATCCGGATCGTCGAGAACAAGTGCCTGGCGCTGGACCAGGCGCCGCCGGTGCCGCTGCCGGCGCCGGCAGCGCCGCCGCTGGTGATCGGCTGGTTCGGCATCCTGCGCTGCGCCTGGTCGCTGGCGTGCCTCGACCGGCTGACACGGGCGGCGCCTGGCCGCTATCGCGTGGTGCTGCGCGGCAAGCCGGCGCGGGACGCGATCCCGACCTTCGACGCCACCGTCGCGGCCAACCCCGATCTTTGCTTCGAGGGCGCCTACCGCAACCCCGAGGATCTGCCCGAGATCTACGGTGCGGTGCACCTGGCTTGGCTGGTCGACCGGTTCGATGCCGGCGCCAATTCCGACTGGCTGCTGCCGAACCGGCTTTACGAGGGCTGCCTGCACGGCGCGGTGCCGGTGGCGCTGCGCGGCACCGAAACCGCCGCATGGCTGGGTCGCGAAGGCATCGGGATCACGGTGCCGTCGGATCAGGACGCGGTGGCCGACACGCTGGCCGGGCTTACCCCGGACGCGGTGATCGACAATCAGCGGGCGGTGCGTGCCGTCCCCGAAAGCCGCTGGATCGCGACCCGGGACGATTGCCGGGCGCTGGTCGCGGCACTGCAAACTGCAAAGGCTGCGCAATGACTGGAGACCGGACCGGCGGCATCCTCGTGGTGATCCCGACGCTGAACGAGGCCGAGCACATCGGCGGGCTGCTCGACGGGCTGATGCCGTTTCTCGAGCGCAGTGGCGCCTCGCTGGTGGTCGCCGACGGCGGGTCGACCGACGCGACGTCGGCGCTGGTCGCCGAGCGGACCGCCCGCTGCCCGGCGATCACCCTGCTGCAGAACCCGCAGCGGATTCAGAGCGCCGCGGTCAACCGCGCCGTGGCCGAACGGGGCGACGCCGCCGAATGGCTGATCCGGCTCGACGCGCATGCAGGCTACCCGGCCGATTTTGCCGACATCCTGCTGCAGGAGGCGCGGGCGACCGGCGCCGACAGCGTGGTGGTCGGCATGGACGCGGTGGGCGAGGGCGTCTGGCAGCGGGCGATCGCGGCGGCGCAGAACTCGCGCTTCGGCAATGGCGGCGCGGCGCATCGGGTCGCGCCGAAGGGCCGGTTCGTCGATCACGGGCATCACGCGCTGATGCGGGTGTCGGCGTTCCGGGCGGTCGGTGGCTATGACACCGACTTCGGCCACAACGAGGACGCCGAGCTCGATCACCGGCTGCGCGCGGCGGGCCACCGGATCTGGCTGACCGGACGGACCCGGATGACCTATTACCCGCGGCGCAGCCTTGGCGCGCTGATGAGACAGTATTTCAACTTCGGTCGCGGCCGGGCCCGCAACATTCTCAAGCACCGCAGCCGTCCGGGCGGCCGGCAGCTCGTGGTCGCAGCACTGGCGCCGCTGATGCTGCTCGCGGTGCTGGCGCCCTTGCACCCGGCCTTCGCGGTGCCGCTGCTGCTCTGGATCGCCGGCTGCGCCGTCGCCGGCGCCGCCATCGCCTGGGGCCTGGGCGATCCGCGCGGGTTGGTCTCGGGGCTGGCCGCCGGCACCATGCACGCGGCCTGGTCGACCGGGTTCTGGCGCGAGATGATCGGCCGACTGCGCCGGGGAGGCACGGTATGAGCCGCAACCGCATCGCGATCGGCGTCTGCAGCTTCCGCCGGCCGCAGCTCATCGAGACGCTCGAGTCGCTGGAACGGCAGGTGCTGCCCGCCGGAACCCGGGTGACGATCTTCGTCGCCGACAACGACGAGACGCCGAGCGCCGCCGGTCTGGTGGCCGAAGCGGCGCAGCGGTTCGACACCGAACTGGTCTACCTGCATTGCCCGGCCCGCAACATCTCGGTGGCGCGCAACGGCGTTCTCAACGCGGTCGCCGCTGCCGGGATCGAGATGCTGGCATTCATCGACGACGACGAACGCGCGGCGCCGGACTGGCTGGCCGGGCTGTTGCGGCGGATCGAGCAGGGCGGCGCCGAGGCGGTTCTGGGACCGGTCGCGGCGGCCTACGCGCCGGAGGCGCCGGGCTGGATGCGCAAGAGCAAGGTGCACGACACCCGCCCCGAGCTCGACGCCGCCGGCCACGCCCGGTCGGGCTATACCTGCAACGTGCTGCTCGACCTGTCGGCGCCGGCCTTCGCCGGGCGCCGCTTCGACCTGGGCCGCGGACGCAGCGGCGGCGAGGACACCGCCTATTTCAAGGCGGCAATGGATCAGGGCGCGCGGATCGTCTGCGCCCCCGACGCGGTGCTGAGCGAAGACGTGCCGGCGGACCGGGCCCGACTTGCCTGGCTGTTGCGGCGCCGGTTCCGCATGGGGCAGACCCACGCCAGCCTGATCTCGGTCGGCGCGTCGGGTCCGACCCGGGCGCGCCAGGCGGCGATCGCCGGGCTGAAGGTGTCGGCCTGTGCGGGCCTGGCGCTGCTGAGATTGCCGGTCACCGACCGGCGAAACCTTGCCCTCATGCGGGGCGCGCTACATCTGGGCACGGTCAGCGGTCTTCTGGGACTCCGGCCCCTCATCCTTTATGGTCGATCGGACGACGCGCGGCGTTCCAGCCGTGACGACACAAGCCCGGCCGGGAGCAAGACGTGACGAAAATCGGTATGCGGTTCCGCGACAACGACAACCGGATCGAACTCGAGCCGACCCGTGGCGGCGAAGGCGGCACCATCGACCTGAGCCGGGTGCTGGCAGCGGTCCGGCGGCAGCGCTGGACCGTCGGGATCTGGGTGGTGATCGGCATCCTCGCCGGTGTCGCCTACCTGGCGACCACGCCAAAGCAGTTCCGCGCCGAAACCTCGGTCCTGCTGGCCGGAAAGGTCAATCGGACGATCGAGGACGTGTCGACGCTCGACGGCGGCTCGGTGTCGGAGAACGCGCTGGAAAGCGCGCAGCAGGTGATCCGGTCGCGGCAGATCGCGCTGCTCGTCACCGACGCGCTCGATCTGCACAACAACGAAAGCTACCTCAACACCCCGTCGTCGGGTCTGTCCAAGCTGATCGGGACCGGCGTCGGCATCCTCCGGGCGCCGATCGTCGCGCTGCGGATGCTGCGCGCCGAGCCGGTCGAGACCGCCGAGCCGGCGGCGGCACCGCCGACCGAACGGCAGATCGACGAGGCCCGGCGCCAGGCGGTGGCGCGCAGCCTGCAGCAGCAGGTCCAGGTCTACCGGGTCGGTCGCAGCAACGTCTTCGTTCTGGGCTTCGCGTCGCATGATCCGGCGATCGCCGCCGCGGTGGTCAACGCCTATGCCGATGCCTATGCCGCCGACCTGCTGAACGCCAACTTCGAGACCACCGCCCGGACGACCGAATGGCTGCAGCAGCGGCTGACCGAACTTCAGGGCCAGGCCGAAACCGCCGCCATGGCCGCGGAGCGGTTCCGCGCCGAGAACGGTCTTGTCGCGTCGCGCGGCGCGCTGATGAGCGAAGACAACGTCTCGCAACTCAACAGCGATCTGTCGACCGCGATCACCGAGGCGGCGCGGGCTCGCGCCCTGGTCCAGACCTATACCGGACTTCTCGAGCTTGGCCCCGAGGCGCTGACCGAAAACCGCGCCGCAAGCTACAGCCTGCCCGGCGACACCAGGCTGGCCACGATGCAGGAAGCGCTGTCGGCGCTGGTGGTGCGGCTGCGCCAGATCGAAACGGATTTCGGCGCCGATCACCAGCAGGCGGTGGTGCTGCGGCAGCAGATCGCCGACCAGGCCGACGTGCTCTACGCGGCATTCCAGCGGGCTGCCGAACAGGCGCGCGGCGAGCTCGAGATCGCCGAGGCGCGCGAGACCGCGCTGCGCGAGAGCCTCGGCCAGGCGGTCGCCACGAACGACGAGGCGGGGGCGGCGCAGATCCAGCTTCGCGCGCTCGAATCGCGGGCGCTGACATTGTCGACGCTGTACGAAACCATGCTTGGCCGGTTTCAGGAGATCGACCAGCAGAAGGACTTCCCGATCTCCAACGTGCGGATCCTGTCGCAGGCGGACGTGCCGCAGTCGCCCTTCGCGCCGCGCGGCAGCCGGGTGCTGATCCTGATGATGGTGGTCGGCGGGCTGTTCGGCGTGGTGCATGGCATCCGCCGCGAATGGCGGGACCGCTTCGTGCGCACCGCGGAAGAGGTGCAGAACGGCCTGCACCAGCAGTTCCTCGGCTACCTGCCTCGGATCGACGACACCGCGACCGGTCTGGTCGAAGAGTGGGGCCCGGCGTCTGGCGCGGTGCGCAAGACCCAGAAGTCCGGCGGTTCGGCGGTCGAGCAATCCGCGGTCGCGGCGGCGCGCGAGCTGCGCGTGGGGCTGCACGCTCTGGCGCATCCGCGGTCGCATTTCGCCGAGGCGCTGCGCTCGGTCCGGCTCGCGTCGGACATCGCCGCCGGCGGCACCCAGCACCGGGTGCTGGGCGTGACCTCGATTCGGCCGGGCGAGGGCAAGACCCGCGTCGCGCTCGAACTTGCCGGGGTGTTCGCCGCCACCGGCGAGCAGGTGCTGCTGATCGACCTCGATCCGCGCAACCCGGGCCTGAGCCGCCGCCTGGGCCTGACCGGTCGGTCCGGCGTCACCGCCTCGGTGATGGGCCGCGCCGACTGGGGGCTCAACCTGCACCGGATTCGCGGCACCCAGGTCGACGTTCTGGGCTGCGAGGCGCCGAAGCTTGCCACCTACAGCGGCGAGATGCTGGCGACGCCGGGGCTGCGCGCGCTGATCAACGAGGCGCGCAGCGTCTACACCACGGTGATCGTCGACCTGGCGCCGCTTGGCCCGGTGGTCGATGCGCGCGTTGTGATGCCGATGATCGACCAGACGCTGATGGTAGCCGAATGGGGGCAGACGCCGCGTCAGCTGCTCAGGGATACTCTCTCGCACGAACCGGCCTTGACCGACCGGCTTTTGGGCATGGTGCTGAACAAGGTCGATATGGATGCATTGCAACGCTACGTGCCGGTATCGGGCGGAGAGAGCTACTTCCGGGAGTATGGGCAGTATCTGGGCGGGAAGACCTGACGCCGACAAGCGGCTTCCCGCCGCAACGCCCGGACGCCACCGGTTCGCTACCTTCTCTTAATGGTTGTGGCATCATAGTGTTGCTGAACCAGTCGGTCTTTTTGGCCGACATTGTAGCGGGTGGGCCGCCATGAAGCTGTCCCTGTTCCTGATCGGAATGCTGGCCGCAGCCGTATCGGTCGGCGTCATCGCCGCCGCGAGCGGTCAGTCGCTGATCGGGATCGGGCTGCTGGTCTTTGGCACGATGTGGGTGGCACAGCTACTCTACTTGGCGCTCGTAGCGCTGCTCGCGCGACAGGCGCGGCGGCGCAGCCAGTCGGCCCGGCTGGCGCGCGCAAGAAAATCGGGCAACAAGATCTGCCGATTGCCCCTGATCGCCAAGCGTGCCAAGTAGCGGCGCGCGCCGGCCGATGCCTCAGATGGCGTGGGTCTCGCTCGCCATCATCTGCGACAGGTGGCTTTGCGGATCGGTCAGCAGGAGATCCGGCGACCCGGTCTCGCTGACCCGGCCATGATCCATCGCGTAGACCATGTCGGCGTAGCGCACCAGCGATGGCCGATGCGCGATCATCACCACGGTGACATCCTCGGGCAGCTCGGCCAGCGATTTGGCGATCTGGGTCTGGCTCTGCCAATCGAGCGCGCTGGTCGCCTCGTCCAGAATCAACACCCGGGGTTGGCGCAGGAACGCCCGCGCCAGCGCCAGCCGCTGGCGTTCGCCGCCCGAGAGCAGCGCCCCGCGGTCGCCGACCGTGGTGTCGAGTCCGCGGGGCAGCCGGGCCACGAACTCGGCCGCGGCGGCGCGGGTCAGCGCCAGCTGGATGTCGGCATCGGTCGCATGTGCCGCCCCGGCCAGCAGATTGGCGCGGATCGTGTCATGCATCAGCACCGGATCCTGCGGCACATAGGCAAGGTGTTCGCGCCAGCCGCGCAGCTGCGCCGTGCTGAGCGCGGCACCGTCGACCCGAAACTCGCCGTCATGCGGCCGGATCAGCCCGAGCAGAATGTCGGCCAGCGTGCTCTTGCCGGAGCCGGAGGGGCCGATGATCGCCGTGACCTTGCCGATCTCGATTGTGATGTCGCAGTCATCGAGCGCCGCCCGGCCCGAGGCGTCCGCCGTTTCCGTCCCGTCGGCGGCCTCGTAGGGGTAGCGATAGGTGACCTTGTCGAGTTGCAGCGACCGGCGCGGCGCCGCGATCGGTTCTGCGGCGAAGGCGGCGCTGTCCTCGCTGCGCGCATCGAGCCGCTGGCGCAGTTCGGCCAGCCTGCGGCAGGCTGGCAAGTCGATCAGCAGCTGCTGCGCCTGCGACTGCAGGGCCATCACCCGCGGCGACAGCCGCATCAGGATCAGCAGCAGCACGATCACCTCGGTGATCGGCATCTGCGCCACTCGCAGCGAGAACCAGACGAACAGCGTCGCACCCAGCGTCATCGCGACCGAAAACAGCCCGCTGCCGATCGAGGACTGGCGCGCGTGCATGCCTGCGTCGCCCTTCATCCGGTTGAGCGCGCCGTTGAATGCCGCGACGTGCTGCGGCTCGGCGTTCATGCTGCGGGCGGTCCGCAGCCCGGACAGGAATTCGGAGACGATGCGGAACTGCTGGCCGCGGCTGTGCTGGATCCGGTTGCCGAATTCGGCCGACATCCGGCGGAACGGCCGCATCAGCGCCAGGGCAAGGATGCCGAAGCCAAGCGCGAACAGCGTCATCGGCCCGGACAACGCCATCGAGATGCCGAGGTAGATCAGCGTGCCGATCAGCGTCTGGACGATCCCCAAGGTCATGAACGACGCCAGCTGGATCCGTTCGATTTCGCCGGTAAGCGCCTGTTCGAGATCGGCCCGCGGCAGGCGCACCAGCGCATCCCAGCGTGCCCGGGCGATGCTGTCGAACAACCCGGCGCGGGTCGAGATGCTGAAGTCCTGCAACACGTCGGACAGGTAGACGGCCTTGGCCCTGTTGAACAAGGCTTGCAGGATTACGAGAACGACCAGCGCGGCAAGCAGCGCCTCGAGCCCGAGCGAGACCTGCGGCAGCGGCAGCCCGGCGATGCTGCGCCCCGCGAGATCGAGCGCGGCGCTGCCCGAGTCGGCGTTGGCCAGCTGCAGGATCGGCAGCAGCATCACCACGGACAAGCCTTCGCTGAGGCTGCCCAGCACCAGGAACCCAAGCGCCCACCACAACCGGGTGCCGGTGGCGCGCCGCATGTCGCGCAGCAGCCACAGCGCGCCGCGCATGCCCTCGGGCGCCGCGGTGACGGTGGCATCGGGACGGTGCGCGCCAGCCGCTCGGGCTGAGTCGTCGGCGGCGTCGGTCATGTCGTGGCCGCGGCGTCTTCGGAGATGAAATCGGTCAGCGACTCGAGACGATCCAGCCCGGCGGGCACGATCAGCCGGCGCAGGGATCCGGTTTCGGCCAGCGCCACAGCCTGCTTGAAATACCGCGCGCCGCTTTCGCCCTGCAGCGCTTCGCGACCGAAGCGCGGCACGTAGGCGAACCGCAGGATCAGCGGAAGCGCCTCTTGCGGCGCCACCGTTTCGGCGCGCGGGGCGCGGGCGTCGGTGCTGCGCTGCAGGACATAGAGCCGCGACAGCGGGGCAGGGGCGGCGGCGAAGCGTTCGGGGATCATCACCCGGTGCTTGTCGATCGCCTCGTGCACGTCGGGTCGGACCGTCGCGTCGCCGAAATTCAGCCGCTCGAGCGCCTCGGTCGACAGCTTGACCTGCGGAAACGCCGGGATCAGCCGCGGCAAAGCACCGTCGGCGAAGGCGACGATGTCATCCGCGATCAGCTTGTGGCCTGCCTCGAGAAGCGCCGTGGCGGTGGTCGATTTCCCGGCGCCCTTGTCACCCATCAACACCACGCCGGGACCCGATTTCAGGGCGACCGCGCTGGCGTGCAACAAGAATGTCCCGCGCGCGTGCAATGCCAGCGCCAGCACCGGCCCGAGCAGCGGAAAGGCCAGCAGGTCGTCGTCGACGCCATCGGCCGGATCGGTGTCGATATCGCCAGTCGGGCTGACCCAGAAGCCGCCGACCGTGTCCCACCACAACCCGGTGCCATCAGCGCCGAAGCGGAAGTCGGTGCCGGGGCGGCGATCGGTCGGCGCGGCGACGGGCCGGCGGCGAATCCGCAGCTCGGGCAGCGCCTCGGCGGTCGCGGCATCGCCGGATCCCATCTCGGGCAACGCCACGTCGGACAGAATCCGAAGCCCGTAGGCTTGGTAGACGTAGCGCGCGTCGTGCTGCAGGTCGCTTTGCGAATGAAGGGTCATGCGGTCGTCCTCAGGTCCGGGATCCGACGCGCGTTGCTGGCCTCGAGCCGTTCGAGCCAAGCGGCCAGCCATACCGCGCGCCAGATATGGGCGGCGGTGTTGATGTCGGGCTCGGCGCCCTTGCCGTCAAGCCGCGCGATGTCGTCCCGCAGCGTTTCCAGGTTCACATAGCCTTGGAGCCGCGTGACATCGCCGCGGCGGAGCGCCGCGACGCGCCCGGTCGCGTCACCGCGCAGCCCGGCGATCAGCGACGGCAGGAAGTTCACCTTGTCACGCCGCAGCCGGACCTTTTCGGGCAGCACGCCGGCCATGGCACGGCGCAGAAGGGCGCGCGGCAGACCGTCGCGAAACTTCTGCGATGCCGGTTGCGCCATGCACAGGGCCACGACGTCGCAGTCGAAGAAAGGGTACCGGGGTTCGATGGCGTGCCGCGCCGAAATATTATCGAGGACCTCGAAGCCTTCCTGTATCTTTGCGCCGGAAAGCAACGTGCGATGCCGCTGATACTCGGCGTTCTCACCATGGCTTAGCGGCCGGTCGGAATGCACCGCCTGAACCCGAGCCACAAGTCCTGTGCGCGCGACCAGATCGGCATCGACCAAACTGCGCCAGGCCGTGGTATTCTGGGCCCGCTTCATGCGTCCGGCGATCCGGCGCAGCAACCGTGACTTGGCGGATGACGCGAGCAGGATCAGTGCGACGTCGGACGCGGCCATTCCGTATTGTGGTGCGGCGGCGACAACGCCACGCAGCATCTCGACATAGCGGCCTTCGCCGGCAAGTTCGTTCAGCCGGTTGAGACCGCTGGCGATCACTTCGTCGCCGCCGTGCCCGTCAATCAGCACCGAAACACCGGCCGCGCCGGCTTCGGCGACGAGACCGCGGAGGACGCGCAGCCCGTAGGCCTGGACCGGCTGATGCTGTTCATCCAGCGCCACCTCCAGATCGTCGAACACGCCCGTCGCCGGCAGTTCGATGCGATGCGCCGCGAAGTTTCCGGCGGCCAGGACCGCGTCCAGATGCGCCGTTTCGTCCATCGTCGGGTAGCCCGGAAACACCATCGAGAACACCGGGTAGCCACCACCGATCTGTCGATCAGCCAGCAGCGACAACGAACTTGAGTCGAGCCCGCCACTGAGAAGGCCGCCCGGCCGTGGTGCGTCGATCCTTTTTGCCACCGCGGTGCTGATTGCGGTCCGCAGCGCATTGGGAAAATCATCCGGTGACGGTGCCGAGACAGGCATCTCGGGCAAAGTCCGGACCTGATCTATCTCGAGTCGGTCGCTGGTAACGATCAGCCGGTATCCCGCTTCAAGCCGGTAGACCCCGAGAAATCCGGTACGGGTCGGCTCCGTGTTTTCTCCGGACAGGTATTCGGCAACCCAGACCGGGTCAGGTTCGGCCGCCTCGAGAAACCCGACCGCGCCAAGTTCGTTGGCGCAAGAAAACGCTTCGGAGGTAACGCGGTAGAACATCGGCTTGATACCGAACAGGTCGCGCAGGCAGACCAACCGGCGCTTGGTCCGATCCCACAGAGCCAAGGCGTAGTCGCCTTCCAACCGCGCGCCAAAATCCGCACCCCACCGATCATAGGCCATCAGCACCAGCTCATGGTCCGATGCCGTCGGAGAGTTCAGGAGCTGTCTCAGTTCGTCGGCGTTCCACAGCCTGATGACGCCGGTAAGTATCGGTCCGTCGTTGCGAAGTTGCCACGGGCCAAGGCTGTCATCCGGAGTGTGGCAGGTCAGCGCCTGGCCAAGCGCGACAGGGCCGTCGATGCAGATGCGGCGCCCATCGCGCGCGCGATGCGCCATGGCGTCAAGCATCGCATCGGCCTGCGACTGCGCATCGGAATATCCGCTGCGCCTTTGAAATTGAACCGCAAACCCGCTCATGAAACTTGCGGTCTGCTCGATGTCTCGAAGTCGGGGGTACTGGCAGCAAATACAGCACTGCTGTAGTCGGCCAGCGGCCGGTGCCGGACGTACTCGTCCCGTGTTCCGCCAAGCACGATGATGTCGTCGGACAGCAGCCAGGCATGGGGCCGCAGATCCGTGCCGGTATTTTGGGAAATCGAGAGCTGCACGGTAGAAGCCAAACCGCGCTGCGCCAGAAGCGTTTGGCCGGCAAGCGCCTGAGTGAGACACGTTGCTTGGGGCACGAGTTTGGCGGTCGCCGTCACCGACCAGGCGATCTGACGCAGATCGTCCAGCGCAGCCGGTGCAGTGGCCTCAAGATCGACGATCTGCGACCTTATGCTGGCAAATCTCTTGGCCCAGAGCGCAACGCGAATGCGGGCCACGGTGGTCAGCGCGCGAACCATCAGGCGGCGCTCGGAGGAGGTCAGGCTGGCAAGGCTGCGGCGGCGCTGTGCCATAGCTGGCCGGCCGACATCGGGATGCTCCGGGCGAGAATCCGCGTTGCCGCTCATGTACATTTCACTAGGCCGTTGGACTCGAGCGACGCCAAGAGGCGATCTACATCGGGACCGCAGACCGAAGGGTCGACCTCGAACTCGTCGGCGACCAATTTTGTGATGGTGGAGGGGGTGGCAGGGGTCTGCACCTGCTGCCAGATGAAGCGACCAACCTCGTTCATGCTGTAGTACATGTTCGATCTGGTATCGAGTATCGCAACGCCGCCACCAAATTCGCACTCTACGCATCCGACGGCCGCGGAGAAGGACTTCTGGTCAGAGTTTGTCATCTCGGGGTATCACTTCCACAAAAGGCCGAGGCGGGAAGAACCGCCTCGGCCTTGTTTTCGTACCTGCCTTGGCAGGCAGCTGCCTTACGAGAAGGTCAGCTGGCCGCGGGGCGTGTCGGACGCGAAGAGCGCGTCGGTCGACTGGCCGTTCTGGGTGCCCTGGGTCAGCGACTCGAGAGCGCCGTGGACGGTGAGGGTCGGGGTTTCGTAGCGGTTGGTCATTGCTTCAGATCCTTAAACAGGAATACGGGTTACGGCTTGATGCCTTCAGCGATATTGGTGCGAATTCAGGGATCGTCAATGGTCCGATGCTGCGTCAAAAGTTAAGGATTGCACCGCCTCACTGATTTATTGGAGATTAAACCGCCATCTGCTCCGAAACGTGGACAGTATTGTGTCAAGAAGATGACAATGCCCAAAAAAATCCACATCAGGACTGCCTAAAAAATGGGCAGACGGGCTGTGCCTGGGGCTGAGGATGGCCGGTCTCGTGGAAATTCAATCTCGTTTTGGCGTTGGCGGCCATTCGATTCGGAGCTGTGGGTTGAATTGAGGCAATTCAAAGGCAGTTCCGCAGTGGTTCTTGGGAGATGACGTGACGTTCGAAGCTGCACAATTTACGCGGGTGCTCGGCCAGGATTGCGGCCCCGAGGTCGCCGTCCTGCGCCGGGTGCTGGCCCGCGAGACCGGCGACGCCGAACCGCCGCAGTCCGGCACGGCGCCGGTCGACCCGACCCGGCTGTTCGAACTGGCGCGGCTCAACAAGGTGTCGCTGTTCCTGCTGCGGCAGCGCGACGCGATCCCCGAAAGCTGCGCGCCGATCCTCGGCTGGCTCGATCGGCTCCGGTTGCAGAGCTGGGTGCTGAATCGGCAAAGCCTGGCGCTGGCGTCGGAGATCGACGCGCTGTTGCAGGCCGAGGGCATCGGGCATCTGCACTTCAAGGGTCCGTTGCAGCAGCTCGTGCTGTACGGCGATCCTGTGGCCAAACCGGCCGGCGACGTCGACCTTCTGGTCAGGCCGCGCGACCGGCTGCGGGCCGATGCCTGCCTGCGCGCGGCGGGTCTGCAGCCGATGGGCGCCGAGATGGCAGCCTGGTGGTCGACCTTTCTTGGTGAACAGCACTATCAGCGCGCGCCCGGCGCACCGGTCGCCGATCTGCACCACCGGTTGCAGCAGCCCGGATCGCCCAGCCCGCGCAACGCCTACGCGATGATAGACCGGGCCCGGTCGCAAAGCTTCGAGGGCCGCGATTACGCGGTGCCGCTGACCCGGGACATCTGCTTGATCGCGGCGATCAGCGTGGTGAAGGCGCTGTTCGGTCACGAGCCCTGCGGCGGCTACGTCGTCGATCTGCGGGCGGCGCTCGGGAAGCTGACCGCGGAGGACCTGGACCTGTTGCGCGCCGAGGCGCGGCGGCAGGGGCTGGCCGAAACCCTGGAGCTGGGGTGCCACGCCGTCGAGGCGCTGTTCGGTCTGCCGTCGGGCCGCTGGTCCAGCGGCGCCAATCCGCTGCGCCAGGTCCAGTCGGATCTGCTGCTGCGGCTGGTGTTGACACCATGGGAGCCGGACCTGCCGCGGCCACGGCGCCGCGAGGTTCTCTGGGCGCTATGCGGCAGATCTCCGCTGCGTTTCGGGGCCGAGGCCGGTCGGGCTGGCGGATCGGAGGTTTTCAGGCGATTGCTCAGCCTGCGGATTGCGGCCACGGCACGGAAAGAGAAGCAGAAATGAACGACAAGGGTGTCTGCATCATCATCGCGGCGCGCAACGCGCAGGCGACGATCGGCCGTGCCGTCCGCTCGGCGCTGGCCGAACCGGAGGTCATCGAGGTGGCGGTGATCGACGACGCGTCTACCGACGCGACCGCCGAACTGGCGCAGCACTGCGACGACGGCAGCGGCCGGTTGCAGGTCCAACGCCTGACCAGCAATCTTGGCCCCTCGGCCGCGCGCAACGCGGCGTTGGCATCGACCAGGGCGCCCTATGTCGCGATCCTGGATGCCGACGACTTCCTGTTGCCGGGTCGCTTCGCGCGGCTGCTGGCCGAGCCGGGATGGGACCTTGCCGCCGACAACATCGTTTTCCTGCCGGAAGGCCGAGCCGCGGATCCGAAGGTCGATACAGGCCCGGTCGATTTCGAACGCATCGACGTCGCGGAATTCGCCCGCGGTAATCTCGAGAGTGCCGTGTCGCGCGGTGAACTTGGGTTTCTCAAGCCGCTGATGTCTCGGGATTTCCTTGATCGGCACCAGCTGCGCTACGATGAATCGATGTGGCTTGGCGAAGACTACGACCTGTACATGCGGATGCTGTTGCGCGGTGCCCGTTTCGTGCTGACCCGGCAGGTCGGCTACGCCGCGATCGTGCGGCCGGGGTCGCTGAGCGGGCGGCACCGGACCGGCGATCTCAAGGAGTTGGCGGCGGCGTCGCGACGGCACCTTGCGCAGCAGGGGCTGGGCAGCGAGGCGCGCCGCGAAATCGCGCGGCACGCACGGCAGACCGAAGCGAAGCACCTGTTGCGCGCCTTCCTCGACTGCAAATCCGAAAAAGGTCTGGCGGCCGCGGCCGGATACGCCCTGTGGCCACCGCATCGCGCCTGGCCGGTGGTGTCCGGCATCGCCCGCGACAAGTATCGCGACCACTTCGCGCCGGTCGCCAAGGTCGCCCCGGTCGCGCAAAGGCTGCTGTTGCAGCCCAAGCGCTAGCACGGGGTCAGGCGGCCGAGCGACCGGTCAGCTGCAGCGTCGTGCCCTCGGGGATCAGGTGACGCAGCCGCTCGGCCTCTGACGGGTCGAGGCTGAGGCAGGCGCTGCGCCACACCGGCACCATGCCGAGCGCGAACAGCCCCTCGGCGCCGACTGCCTGCAAATCAAGGCGATGCCGCGCCGAAAGCTCGGACAGTTCTGCGGCGACGGCCAGCCAGCGGGCGCTGTCGGCGCTGCCCGCCGCGGCGATCGGCGGCAGTGCGATGTGCCGCCCGGCTGCGCTGCCGGCCCGGGTCGACAGATCCAGCGTCAGCGGTGTCGGGGTGCCCGAGGCCTGCGCGGTCTTTCGACGGCGCAGACGCTCCGACAGGCTGCGGACCAGCGGCGCCAGCAGGGCAGGGTGCCGCGCCAGCAGACGCCCGGCGCCGGCCGCGTCGCGGGCCTTCAGCGCCGCCACCAGCCGTTCGTAGCGCAGCGCTGCTTCAAGATCGCGCCGGCGCTCGTCCATCGCTTCGACCAGTTGCCCGTCGGACGCGGCCAGGGTCCCGGCCAAGGTGACATGCGCGGCCAAAAGTGGTTCCAGCGTCGCGACCGACAGCCGGTGCGACAGCGAGCTGCTGTGCCGACGGTACAGGTAGAGAGGTTCGGGCAGCACGACGAACCGGCCGCCGCGGATCAGCAGCTTTAGATAGAAGTCGTAATCCTCGCCGATCCTGACCTTCGGATCGTAGCGCAGATCGCCGATCAGCGACCGGCGGATCAGCGGCTTCAGATAGCCCAGCGACGGCGTGTCAGGTTTGCCGCCGTTGGAGCGGACATAGCGGGTGGTGTCTACCACCAGCGCGTCTGCCATCCGCATCGGCCCAAGCAGCGTGCGTCCGCCGACTCCGGGGGTATCGCCGAACAGCACCATGTCGTCGGCGACCATGTCGGCGGCGTGGCGCGCCGCGGCGTCCAGCAGGCGCTCGAAGCGTTGCGGGTGGATCAGGTCGTCGGAATCGACCACGGCGATCCAGTCGCCGGTCGCGGCGTCCAGCCCGCGGTTGCGCGCCACCGAGGGTCCCGCGTTGCTGTCGGCCTCGATCAGCCGGACCCGCGGGTCGCGGGCCGCGGCGGCGCGCACAATGCCGGCGCTGCCGTCGCCCGAGGCGTCGTCCGATACGATGAGTTCAAGGTCGGCGTGGCTTTGCATCAGCACCGAGTCGATCGCCTGACCAAGCCAGGCCGCGCCACGGTGGTTCGCCATCACCACGGTAATGCGGCCGGGCACGCTCGGCGCACCGGCCGTGTCGGTCGGGGTCGGATGCTGGGACGCAGAATTCATCGGTTCGGTTCCATGTTTTGGCGTGCGCGGCGGGGTGGGGTCGGCGAAGTTGTGCCGGAAGATCGGGCTGTTGCCGCGGTCCGGCGCCGTATCGGTGCTGCACGCTGCTTCGTGATGTGTCGGTTGGGTTGCATGTCCGAGGTGTTGAGAGCAATGCAGGAAGATGTCACGCCCGTCGCCCTAGAGATGGTACATTTCTGGAGACGTCGAGCGGAATGATCTGTAATCGGCGATGCGACGGCATTGGAGAGGCAAAATGGCAATTGCAGAACGTGCCGTCGCGGCGCTTTCCCTGACGGTCCGCGGCGCGGCCTGTGCGGCGCTGATTTGGGGCGGGTCGGCGCAGGTGCTGGCCGCCGGGGACACCCCGGCCACGCCGCCGGACGAGCCGCCGCTCGGCGGCAGCTTTCACGACGACTTCGACCGGTTCGACGAAGACCGCTGGTACGTCTCGGAAGGCTGGACCAACGGGGCGCACCAGAACTGTACCTGGTCGCGCCAGGCGATCGATGTCGCCGACGGCCTCGCCGCGCTCGAGATGCGCGCCTCCGGCGCCGCCGATCCGGCCTATATCTGCGGCGAGATCCAGACCAACGACCGGTTCGGCTACGGCACCTTCGAGGCGCGGCTGCGCACCGGCACCGGGTCGGGGCTGAATGCCGCGTTCTTCACCTATATCGGCCCGGTACACGGCGCGCCGCATGACGAGATCGACTTCGAGGTTCTGACCCGCGACACCGGCGCGGTCAGCGTCAACAGCTTCACCTCGGGCGAGGAGCACCACGGCACCAGCGTGCCGCTGGTGGTGGCGACGGATGACGCGTTCCACACCTATTCCTTCGTCTGGGAACAAGACCGGATTCGTTGGTTCGTCGATGGTGTTCTGGTCCACGAGGCCAGCGGCAAGGGCGGCGTCGACCTGCCGATCACGCCGCAGAAGATCTTCCTGAGCCATTGGAGCACCGACAGCCTGACCGACTGGATGGGCAGGTTCGACGCGCCGCCGCCGGGGACCACGTTGGCGATGGATGTCGACTGGATCGCCTATACCGCTCCGGGCGACGGCTGCCGCTTCGAAGGTTCGGTGCTGTGCGTGGAGGGGGCGGTCGAGTGAGCAGCGCGCCCCACGTCTCAGCGCTACGGCCGAGGCTGGCCCGATCCTACGGCAGACCGGCCTTCATGGTCACGGTCTGCCCGACGACGGTGCTGACCTTCGTGCTGCTGCTGGCGCTGTTGTTCGTGGCGCAGCTGAAAAGCCTGAGCGCGCTGATATTCCTGATGGCCGGCCTGTGGCTGGTGGTGCGCCGGCCGCAGGACATGCTCGATGAGTTGGCGCGCTACTGGTGGGTGTTCCTGATCCCGGTCTGGTGCCTGCTGACGACGCTGTGGTCGGCCTACCCGGCGCTCACGTTGCGCTATTCGATCCAGCTTGGCCTGACGATCCTGATCTCGGTGTCGATCGCAGCGCGGCTGTCGCCGCGCAACTTCGTGCTGGTGCTGTTCCTGGCCTATGTGATCACCGCCCTGGCCGGTCTCGGTTTCGGACGGATCCGCGGTGATGGTGGCGGCTGGCTCGGGATCTTTGGCAGCAAGAACGCCTATTCCTTCGCGATGTCGGGGCTGTTGCTGGTGTCGTTTTCACTGGCGCTGGTGCCCGGCGCGACGCGGCGCTGGCGCATTGCGGGTGCCATCGGCATGGTGCTGGGCGCGTTCCTGCTGCTGAAGGGCCAGTCCGCCGGTGCGCTGCTAACCACCTCGATGGCGGCGTTCGCAGGGCTGATCTTCATAGCGATCCGCCGTCTCGACGGCATCCAGAAGCTGGTGCTGGCCACGGTCTCGATCCTCGCGCTGCTTGTTCTGGCGCTGTTGGCGCTGGCCAATCTCGAGACGCTGATGGACCTGCTGCTGGAGTCCACCGGCAAGGATGCGACGCTGACCGGCCGCACGGAACTTTGGGCCGAGGCGGTCATCGAATGGGAGCGCAACCCGCTGTTCGGCCAAGGCTACCAGGCCGTCTGGGTGGTCGGAAACCCGGTCGCCGAACGGATGTGGGACATGTTCGGGATCAGCAACAAGATCGGCTTCCACTTCCACAACAACTGGCTGTCGAACGCGGTCGAACTTGGTTTGATCGGAGTGACGCTGCAGGGCGTGGCGCTGCTTGGCGCGGTGTATCTGACGTTCCGCTGGGCGATCGTGTCACCGCGCCCGGAAAGTGTATTCCTGGCGATCTTCATGCTGCGCCAGCTTGTTTTGAGCGGCGTCGAAGTGCTGCTGTTCTTCCAGTTCGACCTGTCGTCCCTGGTGACGATCTGCGCGCTGATTTACGGGCTGCGCGCCCGCGCCGAGGCGGCGAAGGCGCGCTAGGACAGGCGCGGTTGCCGGATTGTCCGGCGCTGCGTTCGGTGCCCAAGGAGCCTGTAGATGGCTCTCGCCGATTGTGTGGCCTCCGAACACGCCGAGGCACCGCATGTCCCGATACCCAGACATCGACATTTTCTACCTGATGGGCCGGCACGGTGCCTTTGCGCATTCCTGCAGCGCGAGGCCGCAGGAATTTCTCGCGCCACCGCAGATCCTCGTGACCTCGAGCGATCAAGGCGCGGGCCCGACCGATCCGGGCGAAATTTCCAACAGGAGCGCATCAATGCCAGAACCGACACCCGAATCCATCGACCTCACGCCCGACACGCTGTTCCAGGCGGTGTCCGGCGGCATCCCGGTGACTTTGCGGCTCAGCGAGCTTGCGAGCTATCTCGGATCGACGGCGGCGCCGCCCGCCGAGCCGGAGCCCGCCCCCGGCCCGGTGCACGATCCCAACGTGCTGCCCTGGGACCGGCTGGGCGCGACCCCCGACCTGATCGTCGAGGATGTCGAAGTGCCCCCCGGCCAGCGCTTTGCCTACATCAAGGTCAGCGCGTCGCGGGTGCCCGAGGCCACCGCCTACGTCAACCACGGCGTCGGCAACTACCAGGGCGGCGGCATCAACGTCGGCAATGGCGACCAGCAGAAGTTGTGGGTGCCGGACCATCTCACGGTCTGGCGTCCGGGCGACGACCCCGATCACTGGATCACCATCGACATGCAGGGCGGTCGCCAGGTCGGCGACGCGGTTACTGTTCGGTTGATGCCGCGCGGGTTCTCGAGCGATAGCGGGGTCTCGTTGACGATCAGGATCGTCGATGGCGCGGTCAACGAGCTGCCGGCGCAGATGCCGTTTCACCGCGCGCCGAAGCGTCTCGACGTGTCCGGGACCAGCCCGGCGGCGGATCTCGACATCGGCGCGATGTCCTGGTCCGACACCGGCTACGTCGGGAATGTCGAATCGGACGCCCCCGGCGCGGTGCCGTGCTGGCGCGCCCGGCTGGCGCATGGTTACAGCCAGGACGGCAACGGCGAACTCGGTGCCTATCTGAATACCGACAAGCACCCGGGGGCGGTCAACCCGCAGTCGGTCGAAACCGACAGCCAGGGCCGCAACGTGCTGCGGCTGCACACCCGGCGGCTGGCCGAACCCGAGCAGGTGCGCAGCACCGCCTATTACCAGTTCCAGGCGTCGATCGTGAACGGCCAGAACATGCCGGAATGGCGCGCCCGTCGCGGCCTCTACCGGACCCAGTGCCTCACCCCGGATCGCCTTGGTGCGTGGTCGGCGTTCTGGTTCATCGGCAACGGTTGGCCGCCGGAGATCGACGGCTTCGAGCATTTCAACGGGGCCTGGGGCAACGGTTGGAACAGCAACGGCCAGGAAACCAGCAGCGCCCAGCACGTCGGTCCGCACAGCGGCAGCCAGCGTAGCCGGGTCAATGCGATGACCCTCGACATGGTGTCGCTCGGCTTTGCCGACATCGATCTCTACAACGAGATCCATGACTACGCCGTGCTGATCGAGGACCGCTACATCACCCACTTCGTCGATGGCATCGAGACGCTGCAGCATCTGAACATGACCGATGCCCAGGACGGCAACACCGACTGGACGTTCTTCCCGATGCTGAATGTCGCGGTGAAGCCGCCGAGCAATGACGACCCCTACGACCAGGGCAATGGCGACATGCTGGTCTACGGGTTGCAGCGCTACGATCCGGACTCGGGCTACCAGCTGGTCGATTTCGACGATCCCAAGCCCTGGGGCAATCGTCAGGTGCTGCCGCCGCCGGGCTGATCCAGCCGGCCAGATGAAGTTGACGGGCCTGCCGGGACAGTGTTCCGGCGGGCCCGTCGCCTTGCGGGGTCGCCGGGGTCAGACGCCGCGCCGCGCCCGCGCCAGGCGCAGCACGCGTCGGCCGCCGATCGGCCAGAGCACCGCCGCGTAGACCACGACGCCGAGCGGCACCTGCAGCAGAAGCACTTTCCAGTAAAGCAGCGTCGGCAGGATCGACGGCAGCGCCATGACCGCCGCGGTCATCGCCAGCGTCGCCACCAGCGGTGCCGCAAGGTTGCGGGCATAGTGGCGCAGCGGCATCTGCAGCAGACGCAGCGCCTTGCCGGTGTAAACCGGGTAGAACAACAGGCTGCGGATCAGCAGGGCCACGAGGATCGCATCGAGACCGTAACGGAATAGCAGCAGCACGATCAGCGCCGTGACCACCTCGTTGACGACGCGGGCGCGGAACCACCAGCCGGTCAGATTCTGGCTGTTGAGCAGCGCCACCGGCACCAGGCCGATGCTGTCGATCAGGCCGACGAAAGCGAAGGCCTGCACCGCCGGAACCGCCGGCAGCCACTGTTCGCCGAACAGCAGCACCGCGTTGTCGGCCACCGCGATCATGCCCGCGAACAGAGGCAGCGCGATGAGCGCCGACCCGAAGTCGGCCATCAGAAACGCCTCGCGGCGCTTTTCGGTCTCGCGTTGCAGCGACGACAGCAGCACGTGCGACACTGGTGCGAAGATGCCGTTGGTCAGCGAATACAGCAGCACCTGCAGCCGGCGGGCAAAGAAGAACAGGCCGAGGACGACGGGACCGCCCAGCACGCCGAGCAGCAGCTGATCGGCCTTGATGTCGTTCAGCACCCGGTGCCCGGTGGTCGCAAGGCCGTAATCCTTCAGATCGCCGATCGCGGCGCGGCTGACCTGGCGGCCGGGGCGCCACTTCGCCGAGACCATCAGCACCAGCAGCGCGGCGCCGGCCGATACGACCTGCGCGCTGGCCAGCGCCCACAGGCCGAAGCCCGACAGCACCATGGCCACGCTGACCGCGCCGCCAAGTGCGTTGGCCACCAAGGTCCTGACCGCGACGGTGCGGAATTCCATGCGCCGGTTGACCAGCGCCAGCGGCACGGTCGACAGGCTTTCGAACACCAGCCGCAGCGCGATCACCGGAAGCAGGGCCGACAGCATCGGCGACCCGGCCCAATCGGCGATCAATGGTGCGCTCAGGGCCACCAGCGCGAACAGCCCCAGGCCGAGGCCGCCGGTCATCCAGAACACCGAATCGAGATGCCGGTCGTCGATCTCGAAACGCTGCACCAACGCTTCGCCGAAGCCGACCATCGAGGCCGCCGCCACCACGCCGACGATGGTGGACGCCAGCGCGACCAGCCCGAAATCCTCGGGCAGCAGCAGCCGCGAGGTGATGGTGAACACGAAGGCGGTGATCAGCGTCGCGCTGAGCGAATTGAGTGCCGACCACAACACCCCGAGGATCGCCGCGCGCGACCGGCCGCTGGTCAGGTGCCCGTTGGCCTTGGAACCGGCAGCATCATGGACCAGGTCCGTGGGACCGGCTGCGGTTTTCATCGGCGGGGGTGCTCCGGTCAGTTGACGGACGTGTCGGTGAGGTCGGTCGCCGGGAGCGTGACTTCGATCATGTCTCCCGGTTGCAGGAGGGTCTGCATCGCGTCGGGAAGCTCCTGGATCGCGCCGTCGACCTGGCGCAGCACGGTGATGATCGGATCGCGGCTCTCGGTGCCGGTGCCGGTCATGGTCAACGCGGCCTCGGTCTGGATCTGCCGCGCAATCCCGGCCAGCTCGCCCTCGATGTCCTGAAGCTGCTGCAGGATCTCGGCGGAGCGCGAGTCGATCAGAGTCACCCGGTCGCGTTCGGCGGCGGCGATGCCCTGCCGCGCCCGCAGCATCGCGGTCGACACATCCAGCAGCTGGCTTTCGACCGAGGCGAGCATGCGCTCGACTTCGAACAGGCGGGAATTGGCGACCAAGCCGCGATCTGCGAGGCGCTTGGCGTTGTTCTGTTCTTCGACGGCAAGTTCGCGCTGCCGTTCGAGCGATTGTTCTTTGGCCTCCAGCGCGGTGACCTCGGCCGACAGCAGTTCCTTCTGGCCCTCGATCGCCTGCAGCTCGCGGGCCTGTCGGTCGCGGCGAACCTGCATGATCGCCTTTTCGTCGGCCAGCAGGCCGGGGTCGATCGCAGCCTCTTCGGTGGCGGCGGGGATCTCGTCCATCGCGTCGCGTTCGGCTTCAAGACGGGCGTGGCGCGCGGTCAGGCGACGCTGCCTGTCCATCAGGATCTGCAGTGCGCCTTCGCCGCTGATCAGCTCGCGACGGCCGGAACCGCCGCCGATCAGGATCTCGGCCAGCCCGCCGGCGATGCCGATCGCGTGCTGCGCGGTCAGGCCCGGGCGGAAGGCGTATTCACCGGGCGAGCGCACCAAGCCGGCGACGACCAGCGGCCGGTAGGACAGGATCTCGACCGCGGCGTCCGGGGCTTCGGGCAGCGCGAACCGCTGCTTCAGCCCGTTGCCGATCTCGTCGCCGATCTCTTCGGCCAGCCGACCTTCGGCGGTCACCGGTCCCAAGAACGGCACGCTGATCGTGCCATCGGCAGACACCACGTATTCGCCGGCCATCGCCGGCCAGTCCCGCACCTGCTGATCGATCGGTTGCCATTCCAGCACCCGCAGCTGCAGCACGTCGCTGACGCCGATGCGGTAGGGATCGGCGCTGGCGGACAGGGGCAGCACGGCGAGGAGCCAGGCGGCGAGGATCGCGGTAGGGCGCATCAGGGGCTTTCGGATCGTTGGCGGCAGGGAGTGGCAACGCGGCGGATCGACCGCCACGTTGCTACGACACCTCAGTAGGAGCCGCGCGACCGCGCGACAGCCGGGAAGGTGCGGGCGATGATGGAGACGTCCTGGGCCAGAGTCCAGCGGCTGACGTAGCTGCGGTCGAGTGCGACGCGGCGGCCGTAGTCGATGTCGCTGCGACCGCTGACCTGCCACAGGCCGGTCAGGCCGGGCCGGGTGCGCAGGTAGTGGCGACGCGACATGCCGTAGCGGTTCAGCTCTTCGGTGACCACCGGGCGCGGGCCGACCAGGCTCATGTCGCCGACCAGCACGTTGACCAGCTGCGGCAGCTCGTCGATGCTGAGCTTGCGGATGACGCGACCGATCGGGGTGATCCGCGGGTCGTCGCGCAGCTTCTGGGTCTCGAGCCATTCGGCGCGGGCGGCGTCGTCGTCGCGCAGGTGCCGCGCCAGCACCTCGTCACCGTCGACCACCATCGAACGGAACTTCCAGCAGCGGAAGATCCGGCCGTCGAAGCCGACGCGGTTGTGGCCGTAGAACACCGGGCCGGCGCTGCTGAAGCGGATGATCAGCGCCACGCCGATGAAGAGCGGCGCCAGGGCAAGCAAGCCGAGCAGAACCGCGGTGACGTCGAAGGCGCGCTTGACCGGGCCGCCTACGGGTACCGGGCCGGGACGCAGCGGGTTGCCGCGTCTGACCGGGCCGGTCAGGCCCCGACCGAAACGGCTCGGGGCGTTGGGGAGGGATAGGATCTTCGTCACAACTTAGACCTCACACTGAAAAACAGGCTCATCTTGCGCATCGCAGGAATCGCTGACTTGGAAAATGGTTTAAGGCGAATTTAAGTCAGAATCAAAGCCTTCCCGACGGTAAAATCGCTGTGATGACGCGAAATTAGTCGAGAATGCGGCGGTCCGCCAGCTTCGAGTTGTGTTCTGCCTGTTTAATTCGCCCTCATCATCCCTCGGTTCCGTGTTCGGTCCACCCAGAATCGGCCTATAAAACCTCTGGATATCAGCGTTGTAGCCTAGGCTTCACCAATGACGCAAGTTTGTTTCTCGACTGGCGACGCTGTGTAACGAGAAACGCATTGTTCCCGTTCGGAGCACAGACAAAAACCGATTACGTAAATTCGCAATGGTTCCATGTCGCGGCGAATAAAAATGCGAATGGCAGATGCAACTCTGCAACGGTTCCGCCAAATCGCTGCTTGCGCAACAATGCGGCAGATTTTTGGACTGAATTCGACGGTTCGAGGCGGTTTCGGGGCGCGGTTCGCTCAGCTCCTGTCGACGAACCGGCTGAACCGGCTGATCTTGCCCGAGGCGGTGCGGTCCTGGTGCAGCAGGCCGAGCTTCCGATCCTCGAAGATCTCGAAGAACAGATCCCAGCCGATCGGCTCGAGATCGTCGTCCGGAACCCCGAAATCGATTCGCAGAATGCCGCCGTCGCCGGTGCCGGCAACCCGGGCCGGGCGGCCGTTGCGGGCTTCGATCCAGTCGCGGATCGCGTGGTGGTCGGTGATCACCCGCGAGTCGCCGGCGTCGGGCGTCTCGGCGTCGTCATCGGAGTCGCGGTCGATCAGCTTGTTGAACCGGCTGGTGTCGCCGGAGGCGGTGGCATGCTGATGCAGGAAAGCAAGATTGCGATCCTCGAAGATCTCGAAGAACCGGTCCCAGCCGATCGGCTCGAGCCCGTCGTCGGACGTGCCGAAGTCGATCCGCAGGATGCCGCCGTTGCCGCTGTCCTTGACCCGCGCCGGGGTGCCGCCGCGGGCCTCGACCCAGTCGCGGATCCGGGCGTGGTCTGTGGTGATGTCGGTGTCGCTCATGACGCGCCTCCTATAGGAAATCTTCGTCTCCCAACGCATCCGGCCGGTCGTGGTTCGACATCGCGATGTCGCCAACGGTCGCGGGAGCGCCGTTCCGGATCTGGCCCGGCCGCGCGCGGCACGCCATGAAGGGCGTAGCCGACGGCCCGAACAAGTAGGACATCATGACGACGCACATCCTGACCCTCACCTGCCGCAACCGCCCCGGCATCGTCGCCGCCGTGGCCACGGCGCTGGCCGAAACCGGCGGCGACATCACCGAAGCGCGGCAGTTCGACGACCCGCTGACCGGCACCTTCTTCATGCGGGTGGCGTTCCGGATTCCGCAGGAGGTCGGTGGCGACGGCAAGTTCCGCAACAAGATGGACGGGATCGGCACCGCCTTCGGCATGGACTGGCAGCTGGCGCCGCAGGACCACCGGCCCAAGGTGCTGATCCTGGTTTCGAAGTTCGACCATTGCCTGACCGACCTGCTGTACCGGTTCCGTATCGGCGAACTGCCGATGGATCTGGTCGGGGTGGTCGGCAACCACCCGCTCGACGCGCTGAGCCCGCGGCTACCGGAGGGGGTGCCCTACCATCACCTGCCGATCACCAAGGACACCAAGCCGCAGCAGGAGGCGCAGATCCGCGAGATCGTGGAACAGAGCGGCGCCGAGCTGATCGTGCTGGCGCGCTACATGCAGATCCTGAGCGACGAGATGTCGGCCTACCTGTCGGGCCGCTGCATCAACATCCACCACTCGTTCCTGCCGGGGTTCAAAGGTGCCAAGCCGTATCACCAGGCCCATGCGCGCGGTGTGAAGATGATCGGGGCGACGGCGCATTACGTCACCGAGGATCTCGATGAAGGCCCGATCATCAGCCAGGACGTCGAGCATGTGACCCATGCCGACACGCCGGACGATCTGGTGGCCAAGGGCCGTGACATCGAACGGCGGGTGCTGGCCCGCGCCGTGGCGCTGCATCTCGATCGTCGGGTGTTGTTGAACGACGGCCGGACCGTGGTGTTCGGCAAGTGAAACGTTCTGTGCCCGGGCGGTCGTCGCCCGGGCGCCTTCAGGCGCCCTGGCCGACCTGAAGCGACAGGCCGCCGTCGATCACCACGGTCTGGCCGGTGATGTAATCGGCGTCGTCGGACGCAAGAAACACCGCCAGCGACGCGACCTCTTCGGGCTGGCCGGCGCGCTTCCACGGGATGTTGCGGGTCTGGCGTTCGCGCTGCGCCGGGTCGTCCATCGCCTCCTGGTTCATCTTGGTCATGATCATGCCGGGGGCGATGTTGTTGACGTTGATCCGGTCCGGCGCCAGTTCGAGGCACAGCGTCCGGGTCAGGTTGCGCAGACCTCCCTTCGCCGCGTCATAGGCGGCCGAGCCGATCCTCGGGATCTCTTCGTGAACCGACGAGATGTTGACGATGCGACCGCCGCCGCCGATGTCCTTGCGGGCCCTGATGAACGCACGGCAGCACAGAAACGGTCCGAACAGGTCGGTGCGGATCACCTTGGTCCAGGTCTCGTCGGTCATTTCGAACAGCTCGTCGCCCGGCGCGTCGATGCCGGCGCTGTTGACCAGGATGTCCGGCGGGCCGAACCCGTCGCGCGCCGCGGCAAACAGCCGGTCGACGTCGTCATGATCGGTGTGGTCGCACCGCACGGTGATCGCGGCGCGGCCGGCTTCGACCACGGCGGCGCGGGTCTTCTCGGCGCCATCGACGTTGGAATGATATCCCAGCACCAGATCGGCGCCCGCCTTCGCATAGGCGATGGCGATGGCCTGGCCGATGCCGGATTCGGCGCCGGTCACGATGGCGATCCTGTCTTGCAACCTGCCGGTCATCGGTGGTCCCCCAGTCAACTGCGGCACCGAACGTCAGGTGCCTTGCCCACCGAACCACCCGGACCCCGGACGGTTCCGCGCGCCGTTGCGGCGGGGCGCGGCGACCGCGCCCCGCCGGCCGGTCAGGCCGGCGCCGCGCGCAGCAGCGGTAGCTGGCGCAGGAAGGCCGGCAGGACCAGCGCCGCGCCGATCGCCGTCGCCACCGGATCGGGCGCGACCAGCAGGATCGCCGCGACCGCCAGCAGCGCCCGCTCGTAGCCGCGCAGCGGCCCGAATAGCCAGTTCGCGAAGGCCGCCGACAGCATCCAGATCCCGGCCATCGCGCCAAGCGTCGCGAGGAAGAACTCGGACCAGGTGAAGCCGTCGACCACCAGCAGCAACGACGGCGAGAACACGAAGACGAACGGGACCAGCACCTTGCCCATGCCAAGCCGGAACGCGGTGTTGCCGGCCTTGAAGGCGTTCGCATCGGCGATACCTGCCGCCGCGTAGGCGGCCAGCGCCACCGGTGGCGTGATGTCCGCGAGCACGCCGTAGTAGAACACGAAGAAATGCGCCACCAGCGGCTGTACCCCCAGCATGCCGAGGATCGGCGCCGCCACCGCGATCATGATCAGGTAGTTGGCGGTCGTCGGAATGCCGCAGCCCATCAGGATGCAGACCAGCGCCGTCAGGATCAGCGTGAACAGCAGTGTCAGCGTCGGAACGCTTATCACCTCGAACGGCAGGAACGACAGGAACTCGGACACGTTGACCGCCCAGCCGCCAGCGGCTGACGTCACCATATAGGCGATCTTGAAGCCGACACCGGTCAGCGTCACCACGCCGATGATCACCCCGACCAGCGCCGCCGCCGCCGTCACCGACAGCGAGAACTTGGCGCCGACGGTGAAGCCGTCCCAGGTTTCGCGCACGGATTCGATTACCGCGGTCTTCAGGTCGTGGCGCAGCAGGTTCTGGATCAGCAGCACCAGCAGGCACGACAGGATGCCGTAGAACGCCGCGAGATACGGGGTCCGGCCCGACAGCAGGATCGCGACCAGCACGAACAGCGGCAGCGTGGTCAGCCAGCCGGCCTTGAACACGGTCCAGGCGACCGGCAGCTCGTCCTTGGTCATGCCGCGCAGACCGCGGCGCTTGGCCTCGAGATGGACCTGCACCAGCACCCCGAAGAAATGCATGAAGGCCGGGACCAGCGCCGCGGTCAGGATCGTGGTCAGCGGCACGCCGAGGTATTCGATCATCAGGAAGGCGACCGCGCCCATCACCGGCGGGGTGATCTGGCCGCCGGTCGACGACGCCGCCTCGACGGCGGCCGCGAAATGGCGCGGGTAGCCGATCCGGATCATCGCCGGGATCGTCAGCGACCCGGTGGTGACGGTGTTGGCGATCGACGATCCCGAGATCGACCCGAGCATCGCCGAGGAGATAACCGACACCTTGGCCGGGCCACCGGCATAGCGGCCGGCCAGCGACGAGGCGAGGTCGATGAACAGCTGGCCCAGACCGATCCGGGTCGCCAGCACGCCGAACAGCACGAAGTGGAACACGTAGGTCGAGATCACCCCGAGCGCGGTGCCGTAGATGCCCTGGCTGGTCAGGTAGAGGTGGTTGACGATGTTGGCCCAGTCGGCGCCGGGATGCTTGAGCACGCCGGGCATCGCCTGGCCGAAATAGGCGTAGGCGATGAACAGCAGCGCGATCAGCGGCAGCGGCCAGCCCATCGACCGGCGCGTCGCCTCGAGCAGCACCACGATCAGGATCGTGCCCATCGCCACGTCGATCGGCAGCGGGTCACCGACCCGGAACGCCAGGTCGGCGAAGATCCACGGCACGTAAAGCGCCGCGACCGCACCGGCGATCGCCAGCACCCAGTCGAGGATCGGCAGGCCGAGCGGGGTCAGGACGGTGTTCTTCGGATCGCGGGCCTTGCCCCAGGCGACGAAGGACAAAAACACCAGCGCCAGCGTGAAGGCAAGGTGGGTGCCGCGGTGCAGAGTCGCCTGCGGAATTCCGAAGCCGGCGGTGTAGAAATGGTAGCAGGACAGCGCGAACAGCGCGATGCCGGTGACCCAGCCCAACAGCGGTCGCAGCGGCCTGAAGCGGATCTCGGGATCGTAGCGTTCCTCGAGTTCCTTCATCTGCGCTTCGGTCAGCGCCTCGCTGCGTTCGGCCTCGGGGGCGGTCTCGGTGCGGTCCATCTGCGCGGCCTTTCACGAAAGTTGAGGGGGCCGGCGAATTGCCGGCCCCCCGAAAACCGTTTTATTCCGAGAGCATGCCCTGCTCGCGGTAAAACTTCTCGGCGCCCGGATGCAGCGGGATGCCGACGCCGTCAAGCGCGGTCTTGACGGTGATTTCCTTGCCCTTCTGATGGCCGGCATCGAGCAGCTTGCGGGAATTCTCGTTCCACAGCGCCGCGGTGATGTCGTAGATCAGCTGCTCGGGCTGCTCGGCGCTGGTCACCCACTGGGCTCCGACCGACAGCGTCTTGATGTCGCCTTCGACGCCTTCGTAGGTGCCGCCGGGCACCGTGTTCTCGGCGAAGAAGGTGTAGTCGCCGGTGATCTTGGCGGCTTCGTCTCCGTCGATCGGCACCAGCACGATGTCGTCCTGGCTCGCCAGTTCGGCGATCGCGCCGGCCGGGAAACCGCCGACGAAGAAGAACGCGTCCATCGCGCCGTCGCGCATCCGCTCGGCGGCCTGGTCGGGCTTGAGAAACTGCGCATCGACGTCGGATTCCGACAATCCGTAGGCCTCGAGGATGATCCGCGCGTCGACCAGCGTGCCCGAACCCGGCTCGTCGAGCGAGACGGTCTTGCCGGCCAGGTCGTCGACGCTGTCGATGCCGCTGTCGGCAGAGGCGACGAGGTGGATCGTCTCGGGGTAGAGGTTGGCGATCACCCGGAGATTCTCGACCGCGTCGCGGCCTTCCCAGATGCCGGTGCCGGTCTGCGCCCAGGTCGCGACGTCGGATTGCGAGAAGCCGCTTTCAAGCGACCCGCCGGCGATGGCGTTGACGTTGGCGACCGACCCGTTGGCCGACAGCGCCGAGGCGATCAGCCCGGGCACGCCGCAGGAGCCGCCTTCGTCGCAGGGCCGCGAGCCCGGCGGGTTCGAGATCGCGTTCGCGATCAGGCCGCCGATCGGGTAGTAGGTGCCCGAAGTGCCGCCGGTGCCGACCCGGAAGAACTGCGGTTGCTGCGCCAGAGCGACGCCGGCCGCGCCGATCGCCGCAATGCCAAGAAGCGCGGTAATGCGTTTGTTCATATGGGTTTCCTCCTGAAACGCGTGTCGATATCCACGCAGCTAGCACCATTGTCCCGCCGGCAGCAATTCGCGGAATGGCGAAAAGCGCGGCTTGCCCTACCGCAGGGCCGCGAAGCGGTCGCAGATGCCACAGATTGCAGGGCACCGCGTGTCGATCCACCCAGAATGGCGCGGCGCGTCACATGTCGGCCGTCGGCCTGCTACGGGGCGGACTCGCGGGCCGGCCCTTACGGCTTCGGCGTTTCTATGCCCATCTGCGGTCGGGATGCCGTGGCGCCGCACTGGACAATGCCGGGGCGGGCACGCATCACCAGTGCGACAGAACCAAGTGAGGCTGAAGATGCGCGCGACGATCCGCAAATATTTCGTGTGGTCCTTCGTGGTCACGGGTCTCGGCCTGGCATTGGCCGTCTGGCTTGGCTGGGCGCAGGGCGGAGCCTCGGGGGCGTTGTCGTTCCTGTTCATCGCCTCGGTCCTCGCGGTGCTCGAGATCTCGCTGTCGTTCGACAACGCCATCGTCAACGCCAACAAGCTCGAGACAATGGAGCCGGTCTGGCAGCAGCGGTTCCTGACCTGGGGAATCCTGATCGCGGTGTTCGGCATGCGGATCGTCTTCCCACTTGCCGTGGTCGTCGTCGCCGCCGGCATCGGGCCCTGGCAGGCGATCGTGCTCGCCGCCAGCGAACCCGCGGAATACGCGCGGATAATGGAAGAGGCGCATCTGTCGATCACCGCCTTCGGCGGCACCTTCCTGATGATGGTGGCGCTTGGCTTCTTCATCGACGACGGCAAGGAGATCGACTGGATCGGCGCGCTGGAACGCCGGATGCGCCGCGCCGCATCGGTGAAGGGGCTGCAGATCGGCCTGGTGCTGCTGGTCGTGATAAGCTTCGCCGCGGTGATGACGCCGCAGGACGCCGGGACCTTCCTGTTCGCGGCGATCCTCGGGTTGCTGAGCTTCCTGGCGCTCGACATGCTGGGCAACCTGCTCGATGCCGAAACCCAGGTCGCCGATGCCGCGCGCGCCGGCGGGCTGGGCGCATTCCTCTATCTCGAAGTGCTCGACGCCAGCTTTTCCTTCGATGGGGTGATCGGCGCCTTCGCGGTGACCAAGAACCTGTTCCTGATCGCGATCGGTCTCGGCATCGGCGCGATGTACGTCCGGTCGATGACCATCATGCTGGTCGAGAAGAAGACCCTCGCCGAGTTCCGCTACCTCGAGCATGGCGCGTTCTACTCGATCCTGGTGCTGTCGGTGCTGATGTATTCGCAGTCGCTGTTCCATGTCCCCGAGGTGATCACCGGCCTGCTCGGTGCCGGGTTGATCGGCCTGGCGCTGATGTCGTCGATCCGCCACAACCGCGCGGTCCACGGCTGACGCCGCGCGGCTTGCGCGCCGACCGGCCCCGGCGCAGACTCCGGGCGCCGCAGATCCGGAGACCGGAATGACCAGCGGACACGTGTTTCTCGCCACCAGCCTCGATGGCTTCGTGGCCCGGCCGGATCACCGGCTCGATTGGCTGACCAAGCAGCACACCGAGACCGAGGACCACGGCTACGACGACTTCATGTCGCGCGCCGACGGGCTGGTGATGGGCCGCGGCTCGTTCCACAACGCGCTGAGTTTCGGCGACTGGCCGTACCGCAAGCCGGTGGTTCTGATGAGCCGCAGCATGACCCCGTCCGACATCCCCGAGGCGCTGCGCGGCAAGGTGCGGCTGATGGCCGACAGCCCGGCCGGGGTGATGCGGTCGCTCGATGACGAGGGCTGGAAGCGCGCCTATATCGACGGCGGCGCGCTGGTGCAGTCGTTCATCGCGGACGGGCTCATCTCCGAGATCACCATGACGGTGATCCCGATCCTGATCGGCCGCGGCGTGCGGCCGTTCGGCGACATCGAGCACGACATCGACCTGAGGCTCTGCGAAAGCCGGACCTTCCCTTCGGGGCTGGTGCAGAGCCGCTACCGGATCATCGGGCCGTCCTGAAGGCCGGGCAGGCTGCGACCCCGTCATCGGCGGCAGCGTCGAGCTGCGCCGAGCCGCTGCCCATGATCCGGGCGGCGCGGGCATTGGGGCCGATCACTGCGACGGTCGTGCCCTTCGGAAATGGCAGCGCGCCGGCGTTTTTCAGGAGAACCATCGCATCGGCGCCAGCTTCGCGGATCAGCAGTTCTGCAACAATGCCCATCGACATGCGGATGCGCCAGGCCGAGGCCCGGCTGGTGCCGTGGAAGGGCCGCAGCTAGGACCTTCTGCCAGGCGCTAGAGTGCCGGATGCGAAACCCAAAAGCCGCCGGTGACGGCCAGCCCTTTGCAATAAATGGTGGTCGGGAGCCCCACGGGGCTCACACGCCCTCGACAGCTCTTTGTAGGAAGCAGTGAGTTTCCGAGCGACCGGTATCCCGGAAGCCATGGCGACGATAGAGCGAGCCGACTGGATTCCAGTGCAGATGCTCCAGCCTGACAGGTAGGCCCAAGCCATCGGCCACGGCGAGGGCGTGCGCGAGAATGAATGAACCGGCTCCACGCCCTTGGTATTCTGGGAACAGATAGAACTCTCCAAACCGGATGTGATCCGGCCGCCTATGAAATGAAAGCGTTCCAAGTCTTTGCTCCGAGCGCCTTATTTCAAGGAATGGTTTCTCCCTGTAGTGACGCTCATGCAGGTCTCGCTGGAATGCTTCGTCCCAAGGCCAGCGTTTGATGATGTGTGGGCCCATAGCTGCCCGCTTGGCCTCGAAAGCAAAGGCAACGTCGCCTGCGTTGTCGCCGAGTCGAGCGAATTGGATATCAGGTACGAGATCAGGCAGTTCCATACTGTGAATCCTCTCAGCTCATGGCAGCGTCAGCAATGTCCGATTGCAGGCATCCACCACAAACAGCTCCCGAACGTCTCTTCGGGAGCTGTATGTCGGGATGGAGCAATGCCCACTTGGCCGCGAGCCCCACACTGCGCCATTTACTGCGAATGGCTGGCGGTGACGGGGCGGGTTTTTGGTCATGCCCCGCCGGCGGCGCCGGGCAATCGCATCCGACCCGATCAGCCCGCCGGCTCCAGCCTGATCACTCTTCGACAGGCAGCGCGAAGGTGATGACCTGATCTCCGACTTGCGGCTTCAGGATCGGGTTGCCGCCGGCCACGAAAGTCACGTACTGCCGACCCTCGTGCTCGTAGACGGCGGGGTTCGCCACTGCCGGGGCCTCGACCCGCCATTTCCACAGCTCCTCGCCCGTCGCCGCCGACAGCGCCCGGACATGGGCGTCCATCGAAGCGCCGATGAAGATCACCCCGCCCGCCGTCACCGCCGGACCGCCCAGCGTCGGGCTGCCCCAGCTTTCGGGTGCGTAGAAGCCCCATTGCTGGGTCATGCCGAACGGCCGCTCGTAGAGCTGTTCGCCGGTGTTCAGGTCATAGGCGAGGATCGTGCCGAAGGGCGGGTTCCAGCAGGGCAGGCCCATGGGCGTCACGAAATTGGTCAGCTCGAAGCCGTAGGGCACGCCCTCTTGCGGGTAGAAGCCCTGCTCGGCGCCGCTTTCGCCCGCGACCCGCTCGTATTCCTCGCGCGGGATCATCCGCAGGATCTGCACCACCTTCTGGGTGTTGACGTAGAAGGTGTTAGTAGTGGGATCGAGCGCGCCGCCGCCCCATTGCATGCCGCCCGCGGTGCCGGGGTAGAGGAGCGAGCCCTCGCCCTTGGCGGTGGGCGGCGTGAACAGCCCCTCGTAGCGCAGCTTCTCGAGCGTGCGCGAGCAGTAGCCGAAGCTGGTGAGGTCGGCGAGCCACCAGATGCCGGGCCATGTGTCCGAGGTGTTGGTGGGCTTGGGGATGTCGTAGAAGGGCTGGGTCGGCGCCGCCACTTCGCCCGGCAGGTCCGAGGCGGGGACGGGCCGCTCCTCCATGCCGAAGACCGGCTCGCCGGTCTCGCGGTCGAGCACGTAGAGCATGCCCTGCTTCGAGGTCTGGATCAGCGCCGGGATGGTCGTCCCGTCCCGCTCGATGTCGACGAGAGCCGGGGCGGCGCCGGTGTCGTAATCCCAGATGTCGTGATGCACGAGCTGGCGCGACCAGATGATCTCGCCCGAATTGGTATCGACCGCCGTGACGCTCGTCGCCAGCGGCAGCTCCTCGGTGCGCTGGCCGCCGTAGTAGTTGGGTGAGGGCGAGGAGACCGGCATGTAGAGGATGTCGCGCTCTGGGTCGACGGTCATGTGGGTCCAGACGTTGGCGGTGCCGGTGCGGTCCCACAGCTCCTTGGGGATGAAGTTCACGGTCCAGTCGAGCTCGCCGGTCTTGGCGTCCACCGCGAAGACCGTGCCCGGAGGCGCCTGCGCGCTTTCCCAATCCTTGCCGGCCCAGCCGATGAACAGGCGGCCTTCATGCGCCACCGGCGGCTGCAGCAGCGACAGCGGCCAGCGGTCGTTGGTGTCGTTCCACTGGTTCACGTCGAGAATGCCGTCTTGCGCGAAATCTTTGCAGGGCAGGCCGGTGTCGGCGTCGACCGAATGCAGCTTGGCGTCCATGGTGCCGATGTAGACGCGCTTGGCGCAGGCGCCGGTGGCCTCCGGATCAGCCCAGTAGGTGACACCGCGGTTCTTGAGCGCCGGCTGGGTCAGCGCCTCGAGCCGGGCGCGGCTGTCGTAGGACCAGCGCTCCGCGCCGGTGGCAGGGTCGAGCGCTAGGATGCGGTAGAACGGCGTGCCGAGATAGAGCGTGTCGTTGGCATAGATCGGCGTGGCGGACCACACCGTCTGCGGCAAATCGCCGGAGCCGTCCGAGACGTCACCGGTCTCGACCTCCCAGACCGGTTCGAGGTCGCCGACGTTCATCTGCGTGATTTCGGTGAGGGGGCTGTATTTGCGCGCCTGCAGATCTCCGTGAAACCCGGCCCAGTCCTGCGCCTGCGCCGGCGGGGCAGGCGCGAAGGGCAGCGCAAGTAGCGTCAGCGCCACGACGGGGCGTTGCCGTACCCGGCCCTTGCGCGACACGAGGTTCCATACCGCGCCCACCGAAGCCGCGACCATCGCCCATGTCATCACCTCCTGCATCAGGAAATAACCGGCCAGCGCCGACAGGATGGAGCCGAGAAGGACCAGAAGTTTCAGCGTGAGATTGAGACCATGCGGCATCAGCACGAAAAGCACTGTCGCCGACGCGGCCGCCACCGCCGCCGTTCCGAATAGCGCCAAGGCCGCGCCCACGGAGCCCGCCACGCCGCTGTCGGGCCAGAAATAGGCGACGAGCGCCGACACGATGGCGATGATCGCGGCGATCAGGGTCAGACCCAGCCCGGACTGTCGATCCCGATATGTCATGCGGTTCCCTCACTTTCCCGACATCAACGCGGGGCCGGGAAGCGGGTTCCTGCAAGGCATCGATCGCCGTCGCGCGGGTCCGGCCCCGTGCATCGCGACCGCTGTCCGTCAGGAACCGGATGGCCGCAGGGCGCTTGTGCCTCGAACAACCCGCGGTCGGCGGGTCGCAACCAGACACACGACGCTCTCACGCATCGGAAAGGCCCATATGGACATTCTCCGCATCATCATCGCGATCTTCATCCCGCCGCTCGGCGTGTTCCTCCAGGAAGGTCTCGGCAAGCACTTCTGGATCAACCTGATACTGACGCTGCTCGGCTATGTGCCGGGGATCATCCATGCGCTCTGGATCATCATCAAGCGGTAGGGCCGCGAAAGCGCGGCAGAGACCCTGCCGGGGGTGCCGCGCCAGCGATGGATCCGCGCGGGCGTCATTCGCTCTTGGGTGCCGATCGTGGTCGAGTGCCGGACCCCAAGGCGCCCCACCGGCACGGAACAGCTGCGGCCCCCGGCGGGGTGCCAGGGGTCGCGCGCCGGGGCCGACCTGTTCGGCAAGCGACGCGGCCTCCTTCGGCCTTGGGTCAGGGATGCTGCAGTTTCCATCGCTTGATCAATTGAGGCGGTGCCGCGCAGCCCTAGCTTGCGCGAGGCGAAGAAAGTGCCGAGGGTCGCGTGGTGATCACACGGCTTGGGGCGAGGGAGGGCGACGATGTCGGGATGGGTGCTGCCGGGCAGCTACTGTGGCGCAGCGCCCGCGCCCGATGCCGCTCTCTATGCGTGGAACCTTGATCCGGTCCTGCTTGGCGGTCTCTTGGTCATGTCGATCCACCTGCGGCACAGCCGGGCGGGGTTGGGCGCCGTGATGGTCCTCGCGGCGGCCTTCGTCTCGCCGCTCTGCGCCATGTCGGTTGCGCTGTTTTCGGCCCGGGTGGTGCACCACGTGCTGCTGGTGGCCGTCGCGGCGCCGCTGCTTGCCGCCGCGCTGCCGGCGCGGCGCGCTGGCATGTCCACGGCGCTGCCTTTCCTTGTTTCCACTGCGCTTCTGTGGGGCTGGCACCTCCCGGCGGCCTATGACCTCGCGCTGAGCGACATCGCGGTCTACTGGCTCATGCAGGTCACGCTTCTGGTCTCGGCCACGCTGTTCTGGCGCGCGGTCCTCGGCGTCGGCGCGGCGATCGAAGGGGTGCTCTGGGCGCTGGCCGGGTTGATGCAGATGGGGCTGCTCGGCGCGATCCTCACCTTCGCGCCCGCGCAGATCTACGCGGCCCATGCCGTGGCGCCATTGGCTTGGGGGATCTCGCCGCTCGCCGACCAACAGCTCGGCGGCCTGATCATGTGGGTGCCGGCGATGCTGCCCTATCTCGCGGTGATCGCCTTACTGGCGCGCCGGGGTTGGCGGTCGGCGGAGCAATCCGTGGGGCGTTCGGCGGCATGAGCTGGCTGACCGCGCTCATCCCGCATCTGAAGGCGCTGCACGTCGGCATGCTGCTGTTGTGGTGCGGCGGGCTTTTTGCACTGCCGCTGATGCTGGCGCGGCACGACCCGGCGATCGGTCAGGCCGATTACGGGCGCATCCGCCGCGCCACCCATTACGCCTATACCTATTTCGTCACGCCCTCGGCGGTGCTCGCCATCGCCTCGGGCACGGGGCTGATCTTCCTGCGCGAGGTCTTCGAGACATGGATGTTTTCCAAGCTGGTCTTCGTGGCGCTGCTGGTGAGCTTCCACGTCTGGGTCGGCTACGTCCTCGTCGCCGTGGCCGAGCGCGAGGGCACGCACAGGGCGCCAAGCCCGACACTGCCGCTCCTGCTGCTGCTCGTGCCGATCCTCGCGATCCTGTTTCTAGTGCTCGCCAAGCCAGAACTAGACGAGATCCCGGTGCCGGGGTGGCTCGCCGAGCCGCGCGGCAATCAGCTGCCTTTCGACGTGCCCAGACGATAATCGAAGACGAGTTTGCCGCCATGCCATCCCGTGACACTCACAACGAGCACGTTGAAGCCCGACATCAGGATGCCGTAGGGCAGCACCGCCGCTTCGTACCCCTGCAGCCGGTAGCCCCAATTCAGCCCCAGCAACGACAGCAGCAGCACCGCGATCACGAAATGGGTCCAGGCGGCCGCGCGGATGCGGATGCCGGGCACCATGAGAAGCTCGGCGGTGCCGGTCGCCCCCGCCGCGAGACCGAACAGGAAGGCCGTTCCCGCCGCCCAGATGGAGGCGCGCGCCCAGAACAGCTCGCCCGACCACCAATAAAGCACGTCGGCCCCGAAATTGCAGAAGGTCAGCGCCACGGGAAAGGCCACGCTCATCGCGTGCAGCGGGTGGCCCCAGATGCCGACGAAGGATTCCGTCTGGTCGTAGCCCGGCGTCTGCGCGATCGGATCGATCAGCTCTTCGGTTTCGTTGACCATCTTTTCGGACATGCCCGGCCTCTCCTGCGCTGCGGTCTCGGGGGCTCAACACTTCTGATGCTCTCTGGTTGCGAAAAGAGCCTCTCGGCGGTGCATCCGGCGGGTCCGGCGGCGGCAGTGATCGCGACGCTTTGGTGGGTGCTTCTGATCGGCGCGACGCTGATCTTTCTTTTCGTTGGCGGGCTGATCCTGTGGGCCTGGCGGCGGCCGCCCGGCGAGGTGGCCGAGCGACGCTTCGTGGTCTGGCTGGGCCTGGGCTTTCCGATCGTCGTGCTCGCGGCGCTGCTGGCCTATGGTCTCATCGTGGGCGAACGGCTGTTGCCGCGCCCGTCCTCCGAGGTGGTCGAGGTGCGCGCCGAGGCGCGGCAGTGGGACTGGCGCTTCGGCTATGCCGATGCGCCGGGGCGCGAGACCGAGAACCTGTTGCACATCCCCGCCGGCCGCCCGGTCGACGTGGCGATCAGCTCGATCGACGTGATCCACAGCTTCTGGGTGCCGCGGCTGGCGGGCAAGCTCGACGCAGTGCCGGGCCATGTGAACGTGCTTCGGATCGAGGCCGACCTGCCCGGCCGCTACGAGGGCCTGGGCGCGGAATTCAACGGGACCGGCTACCGCGACCACCGGTTCACGGTGGTCGCGCATGACGAAGACGGATGGCGGGCCTTCCTGCAAGGAGAGACACCATGAACGCGCTGCAGCGTCACCGCGCGCTGTCGCGCATCTGGGCCTCCGCGCCGGGTCTCAGGGGCTGGTTCACCACGGTCAACCACACCGATCTGGGCCGCATGTTCCTTGTCGTGGCGGTGTTCTTCTTCATCGTGGGCGGCATCCTCGCGATGCTGATCCGGGCGCAGCTGGCGAGCCCGCGGTCGGCCTTTCTGGGGCCGGATCACTACAACCAGGTCTTCACCATGCACGGGACCATCATGATGTTCCTGTTCGCGATCCCGCTCTTCGAGGGGCTCGCGGTCTACCTGCTGCCGAAGATGCTGGGCACCCGCGATCTCGCCTTCCCGCGGCTCACCGCCTACGGCTTCTGGTGCTACGTCTTCGGCGGCGCGATGATGGTGTTCTCGCTGCTGGCGGGTGTGGCGCCCGACAGCGGCTGGTTCATGTATCCGCCGCTTTCCTCGACCATCGGCGCGCCGGGGATCAACCCGGATTTCTGGCTGATCGGCATCACCTTCGTCGAGATCTCGGCCATCTCGGCGGCGGTCGAGATCACCGTGACGATACTGCGCTACCGCGCGCCGGGCATGTCGCTTTCGCGAATGCCGATCTTCGCCTGGTACGCGCTGGTCACGGCGGTGATGATCCTCACCGGCTTTCCGCCGCTGATCCTCGGTTCGATCCTGCTGGAGCTGGAACGCGCCTTCGGCCTGCCCTTCTTCCAGGTGGCCCAGGGCGGCGACGCGCTGCTCTGGCAGCACCTGTTCTGGCTGTTCGGCCATCCGGAGGTCTACATCATCTTCCTGCCGGCGGCGGGGGCGATCTCGACCATCCTGCCGGTGATGGCGCGCACCACGCTCATGGGCTACGGCTGGATCGTCGCGGCGGCGGTGTCCCTGGGCGTGCTGAGCTTCGGGCTCTGGGTGCACCACATGTTCACCACCGGCATTCCGCACATGGGGCTGGCCTTCTTCTCGGCCGCCTCGACGCTGGTGGCGGTGCCGACGGCGGTACAGATCTTTGCCTGGATCGGCACGCTGTCGAAGGGGCAGCCGCGCCTGCACCTGCCGATGCTGTGGCTGCTCGCCTTCTTCGCCACCTTCGTGATCGGCGGCCTCACCGGAGTCATGGTGGCGATCGTGCCCTTCGACTGGCAGGCGCATGACACCTACTTCATCGTGGCGCATCTGCACTACGTGCTGATCGGCGGCTTCGTCTTCCCGATGCTGGCGGCGCTCTATTACTGGACGCCGCATTTCACCGGACGCAAGACCTACTTCCAGCTCGGCGATGCCGCCTTCTGGCTCGTCTTCGTCGGGTTTCACGGCACCTTCCTGCTGCTGCACTGGGCCGGGCTTCTGGGCATGCGGCGGCGGATCGACACCTACGAGGCAGGCCAGGGCTGGGAGGCGATCAACCTGATCGCCTCGATCAGCGGCTTCGTCATGGCGATCGGCTTCGCGCTGGTGCTGATCGACGTGGTGATCAACGCGGTCGTCGCGATCCGCGGCTCGCGCGATCCATGGGGGGCAGGCACATTGGAGTGGGCGATGCCGACGCCAGCCGCGCCGTACAACTTCGCAAGCCTGCCGCATGTGACCTCGCGCGATCCGCTCTACGACGATCCCGCGCTGCCGGTGCGGCTGGCGCGGGGCGAGGGCTACCTCGGCGATCCGGCGCGGGGCCGGCGCGAAACCCTGTCGGTCGAGATCGCCAGCGGCGCGCCGCGCTACATCACCGTTTTCCCCGGCAACACCGGCCTGCCGATGCTGATGTCGGCGGTAACGGGGCTGTTCTTCCTCGGCATGCTGCTCAAGGCCTACTGGCTGGTGCCGGTCTCGGCTTTGGGGGTGATCGGTTGCGCATTGTTCTGGGCCTGGAGCCTCGGCGGCACGACGCCCGAAGGCCCCCTGCCTGTGGGGCGCGGCCCGGCACTGGTGACCGCTTCGGAGGCCGCCGATCCGCCGGGCTGGTGGGGGTCGATCTTCTTGCTGCTGGCGGATGGTACCTTCTTCGGCTCGCTGCTCTTCGGCTATGCCTTTCTCTGGACGATCGCCCCCAACTGGCCGCCGCCAAGCTATGCCGAGCCGAGCCTCGGCCTGGCGGCAACGGTGCTGGCGGGCGCGGCGCTCGCGGGCCTCGGCGCGCGGCTGCGCCCGCTTGCGGGACTGGTACTCGGGGTAGCGGGCGTCGGCGCCTTGGCGTTGGCTGCCATCTGGACACTGACGCTCGTGCCGGACCCCGCGGCCCATGCTTACAACGCGACGCTCTGGGTGCTCGTCGGCTACGCGCTGCTGCATCAGGCCATCGCGCTGCTGATGCTGCTCTTTCTCGCCTTCCGCAGGCGGGCGGGTCACATCGGGGCGCTCTCGGGCGGAGAGCCGCGGATCGTGCGGCTGTGGTGCGACTATGCCGCTCTCGTCTCCCTCGTAGTTGCCTTGGCCATCGGGCTTCCGGGATGGCTGACGTGAAGGCCGTTCTGCGCCTGTCGCTGCCGCTGGGGATCTGGCTCGCCTCCTTCAGCGCTGTCTACGGCCTGCATGGCCTGCTGTGTTCAAGCCGCTGGGCCGCGCCGCCCCTTGGCCTGTCGGAGCGCGCGCTGCTGATCGGAGCGGCCATCGCGGCAATCGCGGCGCAATCGCTTTGTCTGGCGGTTATGTGGTCGCCGAGATGGCAGGATCCGGACCTCTCGATTCGACGCGTAAGCCTCGCCTTGGCCGCGACCGCCCTGGTCGCCGCGATCTGGACCTTGGTGCCCGCGACGGCGACGGCGAGCTGCATCTGATGCAGACGGCGCTTGCTTCCGAGCGACGGCCCGATCTTGTCAGCCGGCGACGGCCAGAGCGAGGGCGATACCCGAGATTTCTATAATGTATCGACCATGTTCCCTGCGCCAGACGTACCCTTCCTACTGCAGAGCGTTGAGAGCCGTCTGAAAGGTGGCCACGGCGGGATTCTGGCCACGATGCGCGGCTTTCAATGCCTCTAGGGTTTATTCGGCAAAGGGCTGATCGGCTTCGACATTGACCATAACCTCGTGGCGGCCCGCACTAATCTCCGTCTGCGCGTGGCGGATGCCCGCACGGGCATGGCCGGTGGCGCGGTCGGGGTCGAGATCGGCGATCGCCGCGACCTCCAGCCCCTCGACATGCGGCACCTGCGCCAGGAACATCGAGCCGAAATTGCCCGCTCCGATCAGACCGGCAGTCACAGGCCGCCCCTCCGCTGCGCGCGCGGGGTAAAGCTTCGCCAGATTCATCGCTGCCTCTCCTTCTCCCGCTGCGGAGTGAAGGCGAGAACCGCCAACCGGTCCATGCGATTTCGCCGTCCGGGCCAGATTGCCGCGCCTCCAGCTCGGCGGTGTGGAACCAAAGACCGGTTCGCGATCCTGTCGAACCGACCGGCGCTCAGCAATTCTTCAGAAAGTCGAGCATGACCTCGGCCCCCGAGGAGCCCACCGGAACGCCCGGCGGATTGTCCTTGAAGCCCGGCTCCATGAAGAGCTTCTCGATCCTCCGGTCGTCGACCAGCATC
>JBFGEI010000001.1:0-45603 GCA_041580155.1 Limimaricola sp. | reverse complement strand
CGTCGAGACCTACGAGCAGGCCGCGGTGCGGGCCGATTCGCAGGGGCAGAACAAGGGTGGCGGCGCCGCCGCCGCGGCGCTGCACCTGATCGCGCTGACCAAGCGCTGGGGCCAAGCCGGCAAGGGTCTCGGGTTCACCGCGGATCGGCTGGCGGGAGAGGGCGCATGACCGTCTCCAACAACCAACTGCGGCGGATGCGCTCGGCGTCGCGGATGTACGCGGTCCAGGCGCTGTTCCAGATGGAAGCCTCGAACCAGTCGGTCGACAGCGTCATGCGCGAATTCGAGACGCATCGCTTCGGCGCGGTCTACGAGGAAGGCGAATGGGAGGAGGGCGATCTTGCCACCTTCCGCACGCTGATGGAGGGCGCGGTCGAGGAGCAGGCGAAGATCGACCAGATGACGCATCGCGCGCTGGTGGCGAAATGGCCGATCGCCCGGATCGACCCGACGCTGCGGGCGCTGTTCCGCGCCGCCGGGGCCGAGTTCCTGGCCAAGGTGACGCCGCCCAAGGTGGTGATCGTCGAGTTCGTGGAGATCGCCAAGGCGTTCCACCCCGACGGCAAGGAGCCGAAATTCGTCAACGCCGTGCTCGATCACATGGCGCGCGAGGCGCGGCCCGAGGCGTTCTGAGCGTCCGACCTGCCGGAGTATCGCGAGGGCGTGGCCGATGGCCGCGCCCTTTTGCGTCGTGCTCTGCCCCGGGGCGGCGCTGGAATCCGGACCTCAGAGGTCGGCCCCGGCGAGGGGCCGTGCCGGTGCGGCGATGGGGGAGAAGGTGGCGGGAACCGCAGCGACCGTGGGGTGAAAATTCCCGAGGACCTGTATGTACAGGTGGGCGCCAGGTAAACGGACCAGGATCCGCACAGAGCCAGCTCCCTCGGAATTGCTTAAGGCCACTGGAATTGTACCGTGTCACGAGAAGAGCAGAACCCGCCGCTGACACAGTTAGGCGCGGGGCGGGGTGCTGACAAGGGGGCAGGGCATGGCTTTCGACGCTTGCGCGCTGTTGCCAGATTGTTCAGGGTGGGCCCATGCCGGAAGACTGGGACGATTGGGAGAAGGGCGAGCGCCGTGCCGCGGTGTTGCCGCAAGACGCGCTGTCGGCCGAAGCGCTGTCGTGGCCGCGCGCCGAGCCGCAGCCGGGGCAGATCCTCGCGCGCGGCGTCTGCCGCCACCTGTTGAGCCTCGGCTTCGTCTCGGTCGAGGAATTCGTGCCGGCGCCCGGATTGCGGGTCGATGTGATGGCGCTGGGGCCGAAGGGCGAACTCTGGGTGATCGAGTGCAAGTCGAGCCGCGCCGATTTCACCTCGGACCGCAAGTGGCAGGGCTACTTGGAGTTCTGCGACCGGTTCTTCTGGGCGGTGGACGACGGGTTTCCGCTGGAGCTGCTGCCCGCCGACACCGGGGTGATCATCGCCGATGGCTATGATGCCGAGATCACGGTGATGCCGCCCGAGGCGAAGCTCGTCGCGGCGCGGCGCAAGGCGATGATGCAGAAATTCGCGCGCCATGCCGCCTTGCGCTGGCACAAGGCGCGCGATCCGGCGATCAGCCTTTCTTCGGCTTGACCGCGCGGGCGGCATGCGCCGCGGCGCGGATCTCCTCGGCGATGTCCTCGGCCTCTTCGGGGTCGAAATCCATGGGGATCTCGGTGCTGCCGGCCTCGATGAACAGCCGCACCATGCCTTGATCGGTGGGGCCGATCTGCAGGTTCGCCTCGATGTCGCGTTCGGTGTCGATACCCATGATGCGGTTCCTTCCTTGGTCGATGACCACGTAGCGGCGCGCGACGCGCCCGACAAGGGCACGCCGTCGCGGAACCCGGGCCAAAGGGCTTGCAATCTCGGTTTCAGGGCGCTAATTCCGCGCCAGTGCCGCCTTAGCTCAGTTGGTTAGAGCGCTGGATTGTGGATCCAGAGGTCTCCTGTTCAAGCCAGGAAGGCGGTACCACTCTCCCCTTTTCGGACCCGTTGCGCCAGCTTTCGCGGCGGGTTTGCGTATTTGCGGGACAAAGTAGTCGATGACGCGCCCGATCGGGACGGTCAGTCGGCGGTGGTGATTTCGACGGTCTGGCGCAGCCGTGCCGTCGCGCGGTCGAACACCAGGATCCTGTCGGCATCGGTGACCACCGCAAACCAGTCGCTGCCCTGGGTGAAGGCGCGCGGCGATTCGCCGTCCGGCAGGGTGATCCGGTCGGGCAGCGGCAGCGGCTCGGCGTTGAGGCGGATGACAATCGCGCCGATCAGGACTAGGAAGCCCAGAATCATCACCAGCGTCAGCGCCATGACCAGTCGCCGCAGCCACACCAGCTGGGCCGGCAGCAGGGCGGGGCCGTCATTGTCGGGAGCCTCCTGCATGGGCAGCGCCTCATCCATCCGTTTCGCGATCGCCGAGGATCCCCCGGCGCGCCTTGATAAGGCGCTGGCCCGCGATGTGCCAGAGCATGCGGCGCTCAGCCGGTCGCGGCTGGCGCGGTTGCTGGCCGAGGGCGCGGTGCGGATCGATGGCGTCGTGGTCAGCGACGCCAAGTCCAGGGTCGCCGAGGGCGCGCTGGTCGAGATCGAGGTGCCGAAGGCGGCCGAAAGCCACATCGGCGCGCAGGAGATCCCGCTGGTGGTGGTCTGGGAGGACGATGACCTGATCGTGATCGACAAGCCGGCCGGCATGGTGGTGCATCCAGCGCCCGGCACCCCGTCGGGCACGCTGGTCAACGCGCTCATCCACCATTGCGGCGAGACCTTGTCGGGGGTCGGCGGCGAAAAGCGTCCCGGCGTGGTGCACCGGATCGACAAGGACACCACCGGGCTGCTGGTCGCCGCGAAATCCGACCGGGCGCATCACGGTCTCGCGGCGCAGTTCGAAAAGCACCATGTCGAGCGCCGCTATCTTGCGCTGTGCCACGGCGTGCCGGCGCCCAGCGATCCGCGGCTGCGCGGGGTCAAGGGCGCCAGCTTCGAATCGGGCGGCGTGCTGAAGCTGCAGACCCAGCTGGCGCGGCATCGGACCGACCGGCAGCGCCAGGCCGTGACTTTCGACGGCGGCCGCCACGCGGTGACCCGGATCAGGCTGCTGGAGAGTTTCGCCGGCGCGGCGCTGGTCGAATGCCGGCTCGAGACCGGCCGGACCCACCAGATCCGGGTGCATATGGCGCATGCCGGGCACGGGCTGATCGGCGATCAGGTCTACGGCGGCCGGCGCAAGCTGTCGGAAAAGGCGGTCGGCGTCGCCACCGCAGCGCTGGCGGCGAATTTCCCGCGCCAGGCGCTGCACGCCGCGACGCTGGGCTTCGAACACCCGGTGACCGGCGAGATGCTGCGCTTCGACAGCCCGCTGCCGGCCGACATGGCGGAACTCCTCGCCGCGTTCAGGGGTTGAAGCGGCGAATCGTCGATCCCGCTCGATTCGCCGATCACATGTGACTGAGCCGCCGTAGCATGCTCTCACCAGGGCGCGCCGGCTGGTTCATGGTTCGGCAACATGTTTCGGGTAGGTGGCCTTGCAGGCCGCCGCGGTGTCCGGCAGATTAATGTCAAACCCGTTAACATCCGACAGGAGGGGCCAGATGGCTGCGACCTACACGAACCTACCCGCCCCGTCACCGGAACAGGGTCTCAACCGCTACCTGCAGGAAATCCGCAAGTTTCCGATGCTGGAGCCGGAAGAGGAATACATGCTGGCCAAGCGCTGGGTCGATCACGAGGACGCCAGCGCGGCGCATCGGCTGGTCACCTCGCACCTGCGGCTCGCGGCGAAGATCGCCATGGGCTACCGCGGCTACGGGCTGCCGCAATCCGAAGTAATCTCGGAGGCCAACGTCGGGCTGATGCAGGCGGTGAAGAAGTTCGACCCGGAAAAGGGATTCCGGCTGGCGACCTACGCGATGTGGTGGATCCGCGCCTCGATCCAGGAATACGTGCTGCGATCTTGGTCGATGGTGAAGCTCGGCACCACCTCGGGGCAGAAGAAGCTTTTCTTCAACCTGCGCAAGGCCAAGGCCAGGCTCGGGGCGCTGGAAGAGGGCGATCTGCGGCCCGAGAACGTCAAGCGGATCGCCACCGACCTCGGGGTGACCGAGGACGAGGTGGTGTCGATGAACCGCCGGATGTCCGGCGGCGACGCGTCGCTGAACGCGATGGTCGGCAGCGATGGCGACAGCGCGACACAGTGGCAGGACTGGCTCGAGGACGACAGCGCCGACCAGGCCGGCGACTATGCCGAGCGCGACGAGCTCGACGCCCGCCGCGAGCTGATGGCCGAGGCGATGGACGTGCTGAACGACCGCGAGAAGGACATCCTGGTGCAGCGCCGGTTGCAGGACCAGGCGGTGACGCTGGAGGAGCTTTCGGGCCAGTACGACGTCAGCCGCGAACGGATCAGGCAGATCGAGGTCCGGGCCTTCGAGAAGCTGCAGAAGCGGATGCAGGACCTGGCGCGCGAACGCGGGATGCTGGCCGAAGTCTGACGCTTTGCGTTGCGTCCGCCGGGTCAGGCGTTACCCTTCCTCCCGACCGGGGAGGAAGGGTTTTTTCTGCCCGACGCCGGCCCGCATCGACCCAGATCAGGACAAAGACCGACATGAGCACACCGATCCGCTGGGGCGTCCTCGGCGCCTCGAAATTCGCGCTGGGCGCCATGGCGCCGGCGATCCACGCCGCCAGGGGCGCCGAGCTGGTGGCGCTGGCGACCTCGTCCGAGGCCAAGGCGGCGCCGTTTCGGGCCTTCGCGCCGGGGCTGAAGCTGCATCTGGATTACGAGGCGCTGCTGGCCGATCCGGACATCGACGCGATCTACATCCCGCTGCCGAACGCGATGCATGTCGACTGGACGCTGAAGGCGCTTGATGCCGGCAAGCATGTGCTGTGCGAAAAGCCGCTGGCGATGCGGGCCGAGCAGTTCGACGCGGTGATCGCCAAGCGCGACGCCACCGGGCTGCTGGCGGCCGAGGCCTACATGATCGTGCACCACCCGCAGTGGCTGCGCGCGCGTGAGTTGGTGCAGGGCGGTGCGATCGGTGCGCTGCGCCACGTCGACGCGGTGTTCAGCTTCAACAACGCGTCGCAGACCGACAACATCCGCAACAAGCCCGAGACCGGCGGCGGCGGGCTGCCGGATATCGGCGTCTACGCCTTCGGATCGGTCCGCTTCGTGACCGGCGAGGAGCCGCGCCGGATCCGCCACGCCAATATCCGCTACGAGAACGGCGTCGACGTCTACGCCCAGGTCGCGGCCGAGTTCGGCAGCTTCGAGTATTCCGGCATGGTGTCGATGCGGCTGTTCCCGCGCCAGCAGGTGACGTTCCACGGCGATGCAGGCGTGCTGACCATGCTGTGCCCGTTCAATGCCAACACCTTCGACCAGGCCGAGCTGACGCTCGAGACCGAAGGCCGGCGGGTGCTGCACGAGCGCTGGCCCGGCGTCGATCACTACGTGCTGCAGGTCGAGGCCTTCGGCCGCGCCGTGCGCGGCGAAGCCGGTTATCCGTGCCCACTCGAATTCAGCCGCGGCACGCAGGCGATGATCGACATGGTCTACGCGGCAGGCGGCAGCGACGCGGGCTGAGCCGCGGCGCGCGCGGCCCGCAGGTCAAGCCGCAGAACATGCTGCGGCCCCTGCGCGCCGCCGTGGTAGATCGTGCCGTCGTCGATCCAGCCGCCGCGCAGATAGGTCCGCCGCGCGACCTGGTTGCGCAGGTTCACGGTAAGCCAAAGCCGGTCGAGGCGCGGGTAGCGGCCGCGCAGGTAGCCCGGCAGCTGATGAAACGCCGCCGCGCCGATGCCGCGGCCCTGGTGCCGCGCGTCGATCATCACGCCGCGCAGCCCCCAGGCGCCGGGTTGGCCGAACCTGCGGCCGTCCTCGTAATCCCGATCGATCTTGAACAGCCCGACCGGTTGGTCGTGCTGCAGGATCACGTGCCGGTCCACCCGGTCCCTGGTGTCCGAGAGAATCGATATCGCGGTGCCGGAAAACGCTTCCTGCTCGGGCAGCGGCGCGAGGCCGCGCAGCACCGGCAGGTGCGCCGCCTCGAGCGGCGCCAGTCGAACCGGCGCCGCGTTGGGGACGGGGTGGCTCACGCCTCCATCTGCTCCAGCTCGTCGATCATGCCCTCGATCATCGAAAGCCCCTTGTCCCAGAACGCCGGGTCGGAGGCATCGAGGCCGAACGGCGCCAGCAGCTCCTTGTGGTGCTTGGAACCACCGGCCTTCAGCATGTCGAAGTACTTCTCCTTGAAGTCGTCGCCGCTCTCTTCGTAGACCGCGTAGAGCGCGTTCACGAGGCCGTCGCCGAAGGCATAGGCGTAGACGTAGAACGGCGAATGCACGAAATGCGGCACGTAGGCCCAGAAGCTTTCGTAGCCCGGCGCGAAGTCGAACACCGGCCCGAGGCTCTGCGCCTGCACGCTCATCCACAGCGCGTCGATGTCGTCGGGCGTCAGCTCGCCATGGGCGCGCGCCGCGTGCAGCTTGCACTCGAAATCGTAGAACGCGATCTGCCGCACCACGGTGTTGATCATGTCCTCGACCTTGCCGGCCAGCAGCACCTTGCGCTCCTGCTGGGTCTTGGCCCGGGTCAGCAGCTTGCGGAAGGTCAGCATCTCGCCGAACACGCTGGCGGTCTCGGCCAGCGTCAGCGGCGTCGAGGACAGCAGCTCGCCTTGCCCGGCGGCCAGAACCTGGTGCACGCCGTGGCCCAGCTCGTGCGCGAGCGTCATCACGTCGCGCGGTTTCCCGAGGTAGTTCAGCATCACGTAGGGGTGGACGGTGGTGACGGTCGGATGCGCGAAGGCGCCCGGCGCCTTGCCGGTCTTCACCCCGGCGTCGATCCAGCCCTTGTCGAAGAACGGCTGCGCCAGCTCGGCCATGCGCGGATCGAAATCGGCATAGGCTTCCTGCACGGTGTCGCGCGCCTCGTCCCAGCCGACGACGCGGTCGATCTCCATCGGCAGCGGCGCGTTGCGGTCCCAGACCTGCATCCGGTCGAGACCCAGCCACTTGGCCTTCAGCGCGTAGTAGCGGTGCGACAGTCGCGGGTAGGCGTTGACCACGGCGTCGCGCAGCGCCTCGACGACCTCGGGTTCGACATGGTTGGCCAGGTGGCGACCGGTCTGCGGCGTCGGCATGCCGCGCCAGCGGTCCTCGACCTCCTTGTCCTTGGCCAGCGTGTTGTGCACCCGCGAGAACAGCCGGATCTGGCTCTTGAACACCCGGGCAAGCTCGTGGGTGGCGGCCTCGCGCTTGGCGCGGTCCTGCTCGGTCAGCAGGTTCAGCGTGCCTTCGATGTTCAGCTCTTCGCCGTCGACGGTGAAGCTGAGCCCGGCGATGGTTTCGTCGAACAGCTTGTTCCAGGCGCTGGCGCCGACGCTGGACTGGTCGTGCAGGAATTTCTCCAGCTCGTCGGACAGCTGGTACGGCTTCATCGCCCGCATCCGGTCGAACACCGGGCGGTAGCGGTTCAGCTCCTGGCTCTGGCCCAGCAGCGTCTCGAGATGGCTTTCGTCGAGCCGGTTGAACTCCAGCCCCCAGAACACCAGCGGCGTGGTGAAGGCGGTAATCCGGTCCTGGCAGTCCGACATGAACTTGGCGCGCTCGGAATCGGTGGTCATCTGGTAGTAGCGCAGCCCGGCGTAGGACATGATCCGCCCGGCGGTGATGTCGATCCGCTCGTAGCGCTGCACCGCCTCGAGCAGCCCGGCCGCGTCCAGCCCGGCGAGCTTGCCCTGGTAGTCGCCGGCGAAATCGGCGCAGGCCCGTTCAAGCCAGTCGATGTCGTTGTTGAACTCGGCCGAATGCGGCTCGGTGTAGAGATCGGTCAGATCCCATTCCGGCAGGTTGCCAAGGGGACGGCCCCCGGAGTCGGTCACGGCGTCGAAGCTGGGGGACTGGGTCATGTGCAGGCCTTCTTTCGGGAATGTCAGGGGCAAGAGATATGGTCCGGGTCGGGGCGACTCAACCCGTGTCAGCCATCCGCGCCGTTCAGCGCCCTTGCGGCGGTGAAGGTTGCCTCGGCCTCTTCGGCATCGCCGGGGCGCGGGCGGGGCGGCTGCTGCACCGCGCCGCCGGTCAGGCACAGGTCGGCGCGGACCGGGAAGTGATCCGATCCGATGTCGGGCAGCACCTCGAAGTTCAGCAGCCCCGGACCCGGCCGCCACATCACGGTATCGAGCGGCCAGGTCATCCACCACTGCTGCGCGTGGAAGCTCGACATCGGGCCGCGCCCCTGGCGCGGATCGACAAGCCCGCCCAGCCGCAGCATGCGCCGGGCGGTGCGCTCCCACGGGGCGGCGTTGAGATCGCCGGCGACGATCGACGGCAGCGGCGCGGCCCAGGCCTCGCGCCCGGCCAGCAACAGGGTCGCGTCACGCAGGGTGGTGGATTGCGAAAACGCCAGCGGCGGCCGCGGATGCACGCCGATGAACTGCAGCCGCGCCGCCGGGTGCACCACCTCGGCGAAGATCATCGGCGTGTCGGAGCCGAACGACAGGCGGATATCGATCTTCTCGAGCGGCAGCTTGGAAAAGAGATGCATGCCGTAATGCGTCGCGTTCTCCGGCAGGTGCTTCGCGGCGTGCGGGTAGCGCGCGTCCAGCGGCGCCAGGGCCGCTTCCCACCACGGGCCGGTCTCCATCGCCAGGAACAGGTCCGGGTCCTGGTCGCGCAGCATCGCCAGCGCCGCGCCGTCCTGCCGGTTGTCGCGCTTGAGATTGGCGACCAGGATCGACAGGCGGTCGCCGGGGGCGCAGGTCGCCACCGTCGGCGCCGCGATCTGCGCCAGCGGCTGGTAGGGCCAAAGCCGGTAGCCGTGGTAGCCCAGCGCCAGCAGGGTCAGCAGCGTCAGCCAACGACCGGCGCCGCGGCGCCAAGCGCCGGTCAGCGCGAACACCGCCCAGACCAGCAGCAGCAACGCCGAGAACTGCAACCGCGGGAAATCGAGATAGCGCACCCACCAAGCATCAGTGTCCACCAGCGGCAGCAGCGACATGGTGCCCAGGCCAAGCAGGGCCAGGCCGGTGATCCAGGCGATGATCCTGCTCATGGCGCGGTGTCTCCTCCGTAGGTGGCGAGCATCTCCTTCAGATCCCCGAGCGTGTTGATCTCGTCCAGCGGCTTGTCGTGGCGCCAGCGCAGCATCCGCGGAAACCGCAGCGCCACGCCGGACTTGTGCCGCGGGCTGGACTGGATGCCTTCGAAGCCGATCTCGAAAACATGTTCCGGTTTGACCTGGCGCACCGGTCCGAAGCGTTCCAGCGTGTTTTTCCGCACCCAGGCGGTGATCTTGCGGAACTCGGCGTCGGTCAGCCCGCTGTAGGCCTTGGTGAAGGGCACCAGCGCGTTGCCGTCGCGCACCGCGAAGGTGAAGTCGGTGAACAGGTTGGCGCGGCGGCCCGACCCGGCCTGCGCGTAGATCATTACCGCGTCGATGGTCAGCGGGTCGACCTTCCACTTCCACCAGTCGCCCTTCTTGCGCCCGGCCAGATACGGCGAGGCACGGCGCTTCAGCATCAGCCCCTCGGCCATCAGGTCGCGCGACTTCGCCCGCTCCGCCGCCAGCTGCTCGAGGCTTTCGACCGGCACCAGCGGCGACAGCCGCAGTGGCGCCTCGGTCGGCAGATCGGCGGTCAGCGCCTCGAGCCGGGCGCGGCGATCGGCGAAGCTGGTGCCGCGCAGATCCTCGCCCGCCTGTTCCAGCAGGTCATAGGCCATCAGGATCACCGGCGCCTCGAGCAGCAGCTTCTTCGGCACGGTCTTGCGGCCGATCCGTTTCTGCAGCGCGTTGAACGACAGCGGCGCGCCGTCGCCCCATGCCAGCACCTCGCCGTCGAACACGGTGCCGTCGGGCAGGAAATCCTTCAGCCGGGCCAGCTCGGGAAACCGGTCGGTCATCAGCTCTTCGCCGCGCGACCACAGGTGGTGGTCGCCGCCGCGCAGGATCAGCTGACCGCGGATGCCATCCCACTTGCGCTCGGCCATCCAGTCGGCCGGATCGCCGAGGCTTTCCGGATCGTCGAGCTGGTAGGCCAGGTAGAACGGGTAGGGCCGGCTCAGGGCCGCGGTCGGATCGGGGGTGTGGATCAGGCTGTCCCAGCTGACGTTCTCCGGGGTCCAGGACCCCATCAGCCGATGCGTCAGCTCGGGCTCGTCGATGCCGGTGGCCTGGGCCAGCGCCCGCGTCATCAGCTTCTGGCTGACGCCGACCCGGAAGCCGCCGGTCAGCAGCTTGGTGAACAGCAGCCGCTCGGTTACCCCGAGGCTGTCCCAGGCCTTCAGGATCCCGGCCTTGCGCGCGGCGTCATCCTGCGCCGACAGGGCGCGGATCTCGTCGATCCAGTGGCTCAGCGGCAGGTCGGTCTCGTGATCCGGCGGCGGCAGGATCAGCGCGATGGTCTCGGCCAGGTCGCCGACGATCGGGTAGCTCTCCTCGAACAGCCACAGCGGGATGCCGGCGCGTTCCGCGGCCCATTCGCGCAGCACGGTGGTGGTGATCGCCCGGCGCGGCCGACGGCCGGAAAACAGCGCCACGCACCACAGCTTGTCGGCGTCCGGCGCGTCGCGGAAATACGCCGCCATCGCCGCCACCTTCAGGCTGGTGCGGGTGGTCTGGTCGACGGCGCGGAACAGCTCTGCAAAGCGTTTCATGCAGCGTCGCCCTCGCGGTCCTCTGCGTCGAAGCCTTCGCCCTCGTATTCGGTCGAGACCACGGCGGCGTCGTAGCCTTCCGCCTCGAGCCAGCGGCGAAACACGCTGGTGTAGCCGTGGGTGACGAAAATGCGCTCGGCCCCGGTGGCGCGGATCGCCGTGTTCAGCCCGGGCCAGTCGGCATGGTCCGACATGATGAAGCCGCGATCGGCGGCGCGCCTGCGGCGCACCCCGCGCAGCGCCATCCAGCCGCTGGCAAAGCTGGTCGAGGCCTGGCCGAAGCGGCGCGCCCAGGTTCCGGCCAGCGCTGAAGGCGTGGCGATCACCAGCGCGCCGGGATGCGCCTTGATATCGAGATCCGGCGTGACCCGGATGGTCGGGGGCAGCGCGATGCCCTGCGCCCGCAGCACCTCGTTGGTATTCTCGATCGCGCCATGGGTCAGGATCGGCCCGATCGAGGTATCGACAAGCGTCAGGATCCGCTGCGCCTTGCCCAGCGCATAGGCGCCGATCAGCGAATGCCGGCCCTCGGCGGCGTTGCCGGCCCACCAATCGTTGATCTGCGCCGCCAGCGTGGCCTGGTCGGTCCAGGTGAACACCGGCAGGCCGAAGGTCGATTCGGTGATGAAGGCGTGGCACTTCACCGGCTCGAACGGCGTCGACAGCCCGTCCGCCACGGTCTTGTAATCGCCCGAGGCGACCCAGACCTCGCCGCGATGCTCGACCCTTATCTGCGCCGACCCGGGAACGTGGCCGGCCGGGTGGAACGACACGCTGACGTCGCCGATGCGCCGCACCTCGCCGTAGCGAATGGTGTCGAGCGCGATGTCGCCCAGCCGGTGCCGCATCACCGGCGCGGCGATGTCGGTCGCGAGATAGCGCGACATGCCGTCGCGGGCGTGGTCGGCATGGCCATGGGTGATCAGCGCCCGGTCGACCGGGCGCCAGGGATCGATGTAGAAATCGCCCGCCGGGCAGTAGATCCCGCTGTCGGTGAAGGTGAGAAGCTGCGCCATGCCACCGAGGGTAGCGCCACCCGGCGGCCCGGCTAGGGGCCGGGTTCGCAAACTTCGCGGTCCCCGGGCGCCGCGACGGCGCCCGGAAGACGCGATCAGGCGACTTGCTGCAGCGCCGGCTTCGGCGCGATGCCCAGCGCGTTGCACACGTCGCGGGTCAGGTCGGGCTTGTTGAGCGTGTAGAAGTGCAGGTGCTCGACCCCGCCGCGCAGCAGGTCGTCGCACAGCTCGGTCGCCAGCGCGGTGGCCAGCAGGTCGCAATTGCCGTCGCGGGTCGCATGCTCGAAGGCGTCCGACACCACCTGCGGGATATGGGTGCCGCAGAGCCCGGCGAATTTCTGCGCGCCCTTCCAGTTCTCGATCGGCAGGATGCCCGGAATGATCGGCGCGTCGATGCCGGCCTTGGCGCAGGCGTCGCGGAACCGGAAGAAGGTGTCGGCCTCGAAGAAGAATTGGGTGATCGCGCTATGCGCGCCGGCGTCGATCTTGCGCTTGAGATGCTCGACATCGGCCAGCGGCGAGGCGGCGTCGGGATGCGGTTCGGGATAGGCGCCGACCCGGATCCGGAACTTGCCGGTGGCGGCCAGCGCCTCGATCAGCTCGACCGACCCGGCAAAACCGTCGGGATGCGCCACGAACCCACCCGAGCCCTTCGGCGGATCGCCGCGAAGCGCCACGATCTCGGCGACGCCGGCTTCGGCGTAGCCGCGGGCGATCTCGAGGGTTTCCTCGCGGGTGGCGTCGACGCAGGTCAGATGCGCCGCGACCCGCAGCCCCGAGGTCTTGTGGATCGTAGCCACCGCCTCGTGGGTCAGCTGGCGGGTGGTGCCGCCGGCGCCGTAGGTGACCGAAACGAACTCCGGGGCCATCGGCGCCAGCGCCTGCACGCAGTCCCAAAGGCGGAACGAGCCTTCGAGGTTCTTCGGCGGAAAGAATTCAAAGCTGACTGCGGGGCGGGTCATGGATGTTCTCCTGTGTTGCAGCCCTTGTCGCAGAACCGGCGACGTGAGACAAATTCATAACCCTCACCACGATGATGAGTTTCATTTGCACATCGAGTTCCGCCACCTGCGCACCATCAAGGCGATCCATGACACCGGCGGCCTGGCCCGCGCCGCCGATCAGCTCAACATCACCCAGTCGGCGCTGAGCCACCAGATCAAGGGCATCGAGGACCAGGCCGGGGTCGAGCTGTTCGTGCGTCGCTCGAAGCCGCTGAAGCTTTCCTCGGCCGGGATGAAGCTCTTGGCCGCCGCCGAAGACATCCTGCCGCGGGTCGCCGAGCTCGAGGCCGAGTTCGCCGGGCTGATCGCCGGCAAGTCGGGCCGGCTGCACATCGCCATCGAATGCCACGCCTGCTTCGAATGGCTGCTGCCGGTGCTCGAGCAGTTCCGCAAGGCCTGGCCCGAGGTCGATGTCGACATCCGCCCCGGCCTTGCCTTCGACGCGCTGCCGGCGCTGAAGCGCGAGCTGGTCGACCTGGTGATCTCGTCGGACCCCGAGGCGCTGCCCGAGACCGATTTCACGCCGCTGTTCGATTACGAGCCGGTGTTCGTCGCCTCGGCGGCGCATCCATTGGCCGAAAAGAAGTTCATTGAGGCGGCGGATTTCCGTGGCCAGACGCTGATCACCTATCCGGTGGAGCGGTCGCGGCTCGACGTGTTCACCGAGCTTCTGACCCCGGCCAAGGTCGAACCCGCCGCGATCCGCCAGGTCGAGCTGACCGCGGTGATCCTGCTGCTGGTCGCGTCGAATCGCGGCGTCGCGGTGCTGCCCGACTGGGTGGTGCGGCAGGTGCGCTACAATTCGGACTACGTGACCCGGCCGCTGACCGAGACCGGGGTCACCCGCAGGCTCTATGCCGCGACCCGGGCCGAGGACACCGCGCGGCCCTACATGGCGCATCTGATCCGCTTGGCCCGGCAGGAGGCGGTCAAGCTGCAGCGCGGCTGAACCGCGGGCAGGGCGGCGGGGTCAGGCGCCCGCGGCGGCCTGCCGCGGCGGCTGTTCGCTGAACAGCCGGCAGCGCACCGCGTCGAGCGGCTCGGCGCCGCCGAACAGGTCGCCCTGGCCGTAGACGCAGCCCATGCGCCGCAGGTGCGCCAGCTGGTCCTCGTTCTCGATGCCCTCGGCCACCGCCGCGACCTCGAGGCCGCGGGCAATCCCGAGCACGCCGCCGATCAGCACCTCGGCGGCGCGGTCGGTGCCAAGCCCGGCGATGATCGCCGGGGCGATCTTCAGCTCTTCGAAGTCGAGCTGGCGCAGCTGCTGGAACGACGCGAAGCCGGTGCCGAACCCGTCGAGCGACATCCGCATCGCGGCGCGGCGCAGCTGCAGCAGGCTTGCGCGGATCAGCCCGCCCGAGCGGCCGTCGAACACCGCCTCGGAGATCTCCAGCGTCAGATGCCCGGCCGCGTCGGGGTGGATCGCCAGCGCCCGCTCGAGCTCGGCGCAGCCGCTCTGGGTGGCGAGCGCCACCTCCGAGAGATCGACCGAAACCCGCCCGGGGTCGAAGCCCTCGACCAGCAGCAGCGAAAGATCCGCCAGCACCCGCCGCGCCATCCGGTTCATGAAGTCGCCCTGCAGGCCAAGCTCGCTCAGCAGCGGCATGAACTGGTCGGACCCCAGCACGCCGCGGGTCGGGTGGTGCCACACAGGCAGCGCCTCGAATCCGCAGGTCTCGCCGGTGTCGAGCCGGACCACCGGCTGGTAATGCGGCCGGATCGCGCCATCGTCGAGCGCCCGGGTCAGCGCCAGCCGGTCGTCGGCGCTGGGCCGCGGCGCGAAGGCGGCGGGATCATACAGCACCACCTTGTTGGCGCCGCGATCCTTGGCGTCGTACATCGCCTGGTCGGCGGCGGCGCAAAGCCCCGGCACGCTGTCGTCGTCGCAGCGTCCGGTCAGCGCGATGCCGACGCTGGCGCCGACCCGCAGCTCGCGCTCCTCGTAGTCGATCGGGCTCTCGATCTCGCGCAGCGCGGCATGGGCCAGCTTCATCCCGGTCGCCGCCGAGTCGAGTCCCGACACCGCGAGCACGAATTCGTCGCCGCCAAGCCGGCCGGCCAGCGATTCGCCGCCGACCAGCCTGGCCAGCCGTTCGGCGATCACCACCAGCACCCGGTCGCCGGCGTCGTGGCTGTAGGTGTCGTTGATCGGTTTGAAGCCGTCCAGGTCGAACAGCATCACCGCGACCTCGCGCCCGTCGCGGCGCCGCTCCAGCAGCTTGGCCAGCCCCTCGTCAAAGGCGCGCCGGGTCAGCAGCCCGGTAAGGCCGTCGTGACGTGTCATGTGTTCGAGCGTGAGCAGCCGGGCATTGGCCTCGGCGCGGGCGTCGTCGAGCGCCCGCTGCGTGTCCTTCTGCAAGGTGAGCGATTCAAAGGTATGGCTGCCGTAGATCAGCATCAGCATCGCCGGCATCGCCCATTCATACATCGGCGACCGCGACTCGAAGCTGATCCCGGGGGTGCAGGCGAAGACCACGATCGCCATCGCGAAGGCCGGCAGCATCTGGCTCCAGTTGTGCACAGGCAGCGCCACGAAGCTGTTGGAAATATGGACATAGATGCCGAACAGCCAGATCACCCCGACCAGCAGCAGCGGCACCGAGTCCTGTTCCGCCAGCAGCATCGACGGCAGCAGGTAGATCAGCGTCGAGCCGACGTTGACGCCCCACATCGCGGCGGCAAGCCTGGGACCGGCATCGGCATCCTCGCCCGGCTGCAGCCGCTGCAGCACCAACGCCAGCGCCTCGGCCAGAACGACCAGCTGCGCGACCACCCGGACCTCGGCGAGTTTGCCAGCATAGAGGCAGATCGCCAACATCATCGACATCACGACCAGCCGCTTGACCAGGCCGCGCCGCGAGATGAGGAACACGAAACGGGTTTCGTGCCGGAGCTGGTCGAAAAAACGCGCGATCATCTGCCTGCCATCGGTTGTCGTGCTGCAACCGTCGCTCAGGGGGGTGGAATATCGGCTTAAGGCATTGTGGCCGAAGCGGGGAAATTCGCTCGAAGGCGACCTATCGGCGGCGCCGCGGCCGCCGCGCATCGGCGTGGCGCCGGGCGGGCTCTTGCCGCGCGCGGGTCGAGGGCCTATAGCCCCTGACGATCCAAGACATTCACATGGCCCCCGGGGCCGCCGACAGCCCAGCCAGGGAGGCCCCGATGGCCCGTAGTGCGAACCTCAACGTGATGATGAAGACCGCCCGCCGCGCCGGCCGGGCGCTGCTCAAGGACTTCAGCGAGGTCGAACAGCTCCAGGTGTCGACCAAGGGCCCGGGCGATTTCGTCACCCGCGCCGACCGCCAGGCCGAGCAGACGATCCGCGAGGCGCTGCAGGAGGCGCGGCCGGCCTACGGCTTTCTCGGCGAAGAGGGCGGCGCGATCGAGGGTGAAGACCCGACCCGGCGCTGGATCGTCGACCCGCTCGACGGCACCACCAACTTCCTGCACGGGATGCCGCACTGGGCGGTGTCGATCGCGCTCGAGCACAAGGGCAAGATCGTCGCCGGGGTGATCTACGACCCGGTCAAGGACGAGATGTTCTACGCCGAGAAGGGCGAGGGCGCTTGGATGAACGAAAGCCGGATGCGGGTCTCGGGCCGGCACCGGATGGTCGAATCGATCTTCTCGACCGGCGTGCCCTGCGCCGGCCGGCGGACGCTGCCGGCGATGCTGCAGGACCTGGCCCGGATCACCCCCGAGGTCGCCGGCATCCGCCAGTACGGCGCCGCCTCGCTGAACCTCGCCTATGTCGCCGCCGGTCGCACCGAAGGCTACTGGGAGCGTGAGCTGCAGGTGTGGGACATTGCCGCCGGCACCATCATCCTGCTTGAGGCCGGTGGCTTCGTCGGCCCGATCCGCGACGGCCAGGACCCGCTGGTCCACGGCAACATCGTGGCCGCGAACGGCGATATCTTCGAACGCTTCGCCAAGGTGGTCCGCGCCCGCGAGGCCTGAGACCCCGCCGGCCCGATGGCAAGGACCGTCGGGCCGGCCCGACCTTGCCGGATCGTCATTTGCGTCGCCGCACGATCGGGATGTTGCTGTGCGCCAGCGACGGCGGGTGCGGCGGCTGACCATGGGTACGACGCCAGAACCGCAGCGCGCCGCGCCGCAGCCAGAGCGGCAGCGCCAGGCCGAGGCCGATGACGAAGCCGCCGGCATGGGCCCAGTAGGCGACGCCGCCGCTGGCCGCGTCGCTGGCGACACCGCCCAGCAGCTGCAGCCCGAACCACAGCCCCAGCATGATCCAGGCCGGGACCGGGATCACCCGGACGAACACCACCAGGAAGATCAATATGTCGACCCTGGCGCGCGGGAACAGCAGCAGGTAGCCGCCCATCACCCCGGCGATGGCGCCCGAGGCGCCGATCACCGGCACCGGCGACCACGGCGCCGCGGCGAACTGCACGAGGTTGGCCGCGACACCGGCTCCGAGGTAGAAGGCCAGGAACCCGCCATGCCCCATCTCTTCCTCTAGATTGTCGCCGAAAATGAACAGGAACAGCATGTTGCCGCCAAGGTGCAGCAGCCCGCCATGCAGGAAGGTGGCGCTCAGCAACGCGACCGGATTATCGAGCTGCGCCAGCCGCTGCGGGATCAGCGCCCAGTCGTAATAGAGCTGCATCAGCTGGCCGTCGCTGCGCACCACCGCCATCAGCCAGAGATGCAGCGCGACGTTGATCGCGATCAGCGTCCAGGTGACCAGCGGCACGCGGGTCGACGGGTTGTGGTCGCGGATCGGCAGCATCAGCGGGTCTCCCGGCCGGGGTGGGGCGGCGCCGCGGGGTTGACGCGGCCACGGGCCGGGGCGCAGCATGAACCATGCGCCCGCAGATCCTCGCCCTGATGCTCGTGGTCGCGTCCGGCGCCGCCACGGCGCAGGGCTGCCCGCCGCTGCCCGACCGGTCCGAGGAAATGGCGCCGTTGCTCGACCGGCTGGCGGTGGCGCCCGATCCGGCCACGGCGCAGCGGCTGACCGCGGCGCTGTGGCAAATCTGGACCGACGCGCCCGACGACCGGTCGCAACGGCTGCTCGATGACGGCATGCAGCGCCGGGTGCTGGGCGACCTCGGCGGCGCTGCCGATCTGCTCGACGATCTCGTCGCGTACTGCCCGGGCTTCGCCGAGGGCTGGAACCAGCGCGCCTTCGTGCATTTCCTGCGGCACGACTTCGCCGCCTCGCTGGCCGATCTCGAACGGGCGCTCGAACTCGAGCCGGCGCATGTCGGGGCGCTTTCGGGACGGGCGCTGGCGCTGCTGGGGCTGGGCCGCGACCTGGCCGCCCAAGGGGCGCTGCGCGAGGCGCTCGACCGCAACCCCTGGCTGCCAGAGCGGGCGCTGCTGCGGGTGCCGCCGGGCACCGATCTCTAGGCGACCCGACGCTTTACCGCGCCGGCCCGGCGGCGTAAGTCTCGCGGCGTGCCCGCGTGGTGGAATGGTAGACACTGGAGACTTAAAATCTTCTGGCTTCGGTCGTGCGGGTTCGACTCCCGCCGTGGGCACCAACCGCAGGCTCAGCTGTCGATCCTTCCGGCCATGTGGGCGATCGCCTGCTGGTAGACCGTGGCCGCGTTCCATTGCTCGATCACCGCGAAATTCGGTTGCCCCTGCTGGTAGCCCTGTCCCGGTTGCCAGCCCTTCTGCCGCAGGAAGTTCGCGGTCGACGCCAGCGCGTCGGTCAGGTTGGACAGATCGACCCGGCCGTTGCCGTCGCCGTCGACGCCGTAGCTCAGGATGTTGCCGGGCAGGAACTGGGTGTGGCCCAACTCGCCATGCATCGCGCCGATCGAGTTGGCGCTGATCGCGCCGCGGTCGACCAGCATCAGCGCCGCCAGCGCGTGGCCGCTGAAGAACTCAGACCTGCGGCAATCGTAGGCCAGCGTCGAGATCGCCGAGAGCACGTTGGAATCGCCCATGAAGTTGCCGAAGCCGGTCTCCATCCCGTGGATCGCCACGACGACGCTGGCCGGCACGCCGTAAGCCTGCTCGAGCGACGCGTAGAGCTGCGGGTTCGAGGCGATCCGGTCGCGGCCCTGGCGGATGATCGTCTCAGCGCCGCGAATCCGCATGAATTCGTCAAGCTCGTAGCGAAAGCTCTTCTGGTTGCGGTCGGCGTTGATCGTGCGCTGCGCATAGCTGGTCGCGGCCAGCGCCTGCAGCCCGGCTGCGCCGACGCCCTGCGCCGCCGCCTCGGCGCCGAACTCCTGCTTCCAGCGCTCGAAGCCGCCGGCGTCGTTGCCGCAGCTGGCGGCGGCGGCGCTGCCGGCGGCAACGATCCCAAGACCGAGGGCAAGAAGGCTGGAAATAAATGGACGCAAGGCAGGGCTCCCGAAAGCTGTTGATCACGCGGTCTGGCGTTCAAAATAGCACGGCAGTCGGGCAGAACAACGCTGAACGCGGGGCTCGGCGGAGTTCCCGCGCGCCACCGGTCCGGCCCGGACCGCCCCCTGCTACTTTGTCCTTCAACTACGCCGGGGGAGCCGCGTCAGCGGCGGGGGCAGCGCCCCCATCCGCGGTATCAGCCGCCGTCGCGCTGGAACGGCCTGCGCCCGGCGGCGGCGGCTTCGACGATCAGCTGCAACCGCTTGTCGCGGGTCGCTTGGGTCTTCGCCGTGGCAAGCCGTTCCAGGGCGGTGCGGATCACCGATCGGGGGTAGCCGTCCCAGGTCTCGCGCAGACCCGGCTGCGCCGCCAGGGCCGCCGCGAGATCCGGCGGCACCAGCCCCGCCTCGACCTCGTCGAGCGCGCTCCAGCTGCCATCCTGCATCGCTCGCGCCACCGCCGCGGCGCCCGGTGCCCGCATCGCGCCCTGCGCCTGAAGCGCCGCGACGTGGTCCTTGTTGATCCGCGACCAGGCCGACCCGGCCCGGCGCGGCGCGATCCGCAGCATGGTGTGCAATTCGTCCTTGCCGCGCGACATGCTGTCGACCCAGCCCCAGGCCAGGCAGGCGCGGATCACCTCGCCGACCGGCAGGTAGCGGGCGCCGGCGGCCTTCTTGCCGATCACGATCCAGACGCCGGCGTCGCGCGCATGGTTGCGCGACAGCCAGTCGTGCAGCGCCTCGGCCGAGGCGATCTCGATCTCCTCGGCCGCGGTGTCCGAAGGTTTCGCCACGTTGCGCCTCCAGCCGCCATCCCGTGCCATCCTGCCGCGGATCGGCGCGGTGCGGAAGCGGTCAGTCGCGGGTGCCGGAGAACCGGGTGTTCCATGCTTCGCGCTCTTCGTCGGTGATCTTGCGGAAGGTCACCTCGGGCACTTCGAAGCCATGGCCGACCGGCAGCGTCGCCAGCGCCGCGCCGATGTCGCCGGGCCAGGCGTCGTCGTCGGTCTTCATCGCCGCCAGCAGCTGGCCGCTGGCATCGGGGATGAACGGCGCCGACAGCACCGCGTAGAGCCGGATCAAGTTGAGCGCGAGACGGACCTGCATCGCCGCCGCCTCGGGGTCGGTCTTGAACGCAGCCCAGGGTGCTGCGTCCTGCAGGTATTCGTTGCCGGCGGCCCAGATCGCGCGCAGCTCGGCGGCGGATTTGCGCACCTCGATCGCGTCCATGTGGCCCTCGTAGGCCCGGACCCGGATCTCCAGCTCGGCGATCAGCTTTTCCTCGCGGGCGCCGTAGGCACCGCCGGCGGGGATCTCCTCGCCGAATTTCGAGCGGCAGAACTTGGTGACCCGACTGACGAAATTGCCCAGCACGTCGGCCAGGTCCTTGTTCACCGAAGCCTGGAAATTCTCCCAGGTGAACTCGCTGTCCGAGCTTTCCGGCGCGTGGCTCAGCAGCCACCAGCGCCAGTAGTCCGACGGCAGCACCTCGAGCGCCTGGTCCATGAACACGCCGCGCCCGCGCGAGGTCGAGAACTGGCCGCCGTCGTAGTTCAGGTAGTTGAACGACTTGATGTAATCGACCAGCTTCCACGGCTCGCCCGAGCCGAGGATCGTCGCCGGGAACGACAGGGTGTGGAACGGCACGTTGTCCTTGCCCATGAACTGGGTGTAGCGCACGTCGTCGGCGCCCTTGTCGGTGCGCCACCAGCGCTGCCAGTCCTCGCCCTTGCCGGCGTCGACCCATTCCTGGGCGCAGGCGATGTATTCCACCGGCGCGTCGAACCAGACGTAGAACACCTTGCCTTCCATGCCGGGCCAGTCGGCGTCGCCCTTCCTGACCGGGATTCCCCAGTCGAGATCGCGGGTGATGCCGCGGTCCTGCAGCCCATCGCCGTCGTTCAGCCACTTCTTGGCGATCGAGGTGGTGAGGATCGGCCAGTCGGTCTTGCTGTCGATCCAGCGCTGCAGGTCGGCGCGCATCTGGCTTTGCCGCAGGTAAAGGTGCTTGGTCTCGCGCGGCTCGAGTTCGGTGGACCCCGAGATCACCGAGCGCGGCTCGATCAGGTCGATCGGGTCGAGCTGCTTGGTGCAGTTGTCGCACTGGTCGCCGCGGGCGCTTTCGAAACCGCAGTTCGGGCAGGTGCCCTCGATGTAGCGGTCCGGCAGGTAGCGGCCGTCGGCCTTGGAGTAGATCTGGGTCTCGAGGTGTTCCTCGATCAGCCCCGCGGCATCCAGCCGGGCCGCGAAATGCTGCGTCAGCCGGTGGTTCTGCGGGCTCGAGGAACGACCGAAATGGTCGAAGGACAGCCGGAAGCCCTCGGCGATGCGGGCCTGGGTCTGGTGCATCTCGGCACAATATTCGGCGACCGGCTTGCCGGCCTTGGCGGCGGCCAGCTCGGCCGGGGTGCCATGTTCGTCGGTGGCGCAGAGAAACAGCACCTCGGCGCCGCGGCCGCGCTGGTAGCGGGCGAACAGGTCGGCCGGCAGCTGGCTGCCCACCAGGTTGCCCAGGTGCTTGATCCCGTTGATGTACGGGATGGCCGAGGTGATGAGATGCCGTGCCATGCTGGGTTCGTCCTTCGCTGCGTCCCGATCCCCATACTGGTCCGCGCGCCGAAGGGCCAGAGCCGCCCGATCGGCGGCGCCGTGGCCGTGGTGCCGCCGGGGCGATGCGCCCGCGATGCGCCGGGCCTCGGCTTGTCGCGCCAGCAAAGGCGCGCTAGCTCTCGCCACTTGAACAGGAGACCACACATGAAACGGATCAAGCTCGGGCGCAGCGACATCGAGGTCAGCGAATGGTGCCTCGGCACCATGACCATGGGCAGCCAGACCCCGGAAGACGACGGCCACCGGCAGATCGACATGGCGCTCGAGGCCGGCATCGACTTCATCGACACCGCCGAGATGTATCCGGTCAACCCGGTCAAGGCCGAGACCGTCGGCCGCACCGAGCAGATCGTCGGCAACTGGATCGCGAAATCCGGCCGCCGCGACGAGGTGGTGATCGCCACAAAGGCCTCAGGTCCGAACCCGGGCTGGGTCCGCGACGGCCATGGCTACGACAGCGGCAACATCCGCAGCATCGTCGAAGGGTCGCTGAAGCGGCTGCAGACCGAGGTCATCGACCTGTACCAGCTGCACTGGCCCGAGCGCGGCTCGTACCACTTCCGCCAGTACTGGAGCTTCGACCCCTCGGGCCAGAACGCCGCGCGGACCCGCGACCACATGGATGGCGTGCTGACCGAGCTGGCGGCGCTGGTCTCCGAGGGCAAGATCCGCGCCTTCGGCCTGTCGAACGAAAGCTGCTGGGGCACCACCCGCTGGATCGACCGCGCCGAGGCCACCGGCGGCCCGCGGGTGATGTCGGTGCAGAACGAATATTCGCTGCTGTGCCGGCTCTATGACACCGACATGGCCGAGATGGGCGTCAACGAGGACGTGACCCTGCTGGGCTATTCGCCGCTGGCCTGCGGTTTTCTCACCGGCAAGTACCAGACCGGCATTCCGGAGGGCTCGCGCCTGTCGATCAACGGCGATCTCGGCGGCCGGATGTCGGCGCGGGTGCGCGCGGCGACCCAGGCCTATCTCGATCTGGCGGCGCAGCACGGGCTCGACCCGGTGCACATGGCGCTGGCCTGGCATCGCAGCCGGCCGTTCCCGAACTGCCCGATCTTCGGCGCCAGCTCGACCGACCAGCTGGCGCGGATCCTCGCCGGCACCGAGGTCGAGCTCGACGCCGGGGTGATCGCGGCGATCGACGACATCCACAAGGCGCATCCGATGCCCTATTGAGACCGGCGCCGGGCGGTGGCAGGCTCGACGAGCTGCGACCGCCCGGCATCCTACGGCGGCAGGTGCGCCAGCAGGTGCGCCGCCGCGACCATCCTCCCCGGGAGAGCACGATGCCGCCGATCACCGACCGATTTTCCCCAAACACCCGCCGCACGGGCAACCGCCTGAAGGCTTTGGGCCTGGCGCTGCTGCTGGCGGCCTGCGGCAAGGCCGGGGTCGTCCCCGAGCCCGCGGTCAGCTTTCGCACCGCCGGGGCGCCGATCGGCTCGACGCTGCGCGGCACCGCCGCGGATCTCAACGGCGACTGGCAGGTGGCCAGCGGCTATCCCGGCGGGGTGGTGCAGCCCGGCGACCGGCTGACGCTGCAGCTTGACGGCAGCGGCGCCGGCGTCGCGCGGGTCACCAGCGACGGCACCGCCCGGCTGCTGCCGGTCAGCGCGCTGGGCGCCGGGCGCTGGAAGGTCGGCACCGAGGTCTGGTGGCTGCTGTGGACCGACGACACCTTCCGCACCGCGGTCATCGGCCAGCCCGACGGCGGCATCGGCTGGATCATGAACCGGCCCGGCGCCGCCAGCGGCGACCGCACCCGCGCGGCGCGCGAGATGCTCGATTTCAACGGATATGACACCGGGGCGCTGGTCGTCGCGACAGGGGGCTGAGATGGCGCGAACCGCGGCAATCATCGGCGGCGGGGAGATCGGCGGCGGCTGGGCGGCGCGGTTCCTGCTGATGGGCTGGGACGTCCGGGTGCACGACACCGCGCCAGAGGCCGAGGCGCGGATCGCCGCGCTGATCGACAACGCCCGCGTCGCGCTGCCCGGCCTGTGGGATGTGGCGCTGCCCGAGGAAGGCAGCCTGTCTTTTCATGACGACATCGCCGACACCGTCGCCGGTGCCGAGTGGATCCAGGAAAGCGTGCCCGAGCGGCTCGAGCTGAAGCACGCCATCTTCGCCGAGATCCAGGCCGATTGCGACGACACCGCGGTGATCGGATCGTCGACCAGCGGGTTCCGCCCGTCGCAGCTGCAGCAGGGCGCGGCCCGGCCTGGCCAGATCGTGGTCGCGCATCCGTTCAACCCGGTCTACCTGCTGCCGCTGGTCGAGCTGGTCACCAGCCCCGAAACCGGCGCCGCGCGGATCGAGAAGACCAGCGCCACGCTGCGCGACATCGGCTGCCACCCGCTGCACCTGCGGCGCGAGATCGACGCGCATGTCGGCGACCGGCTGCTGGAAGCGGTGTGGCGCGAGGCGCTCTGGCTGGTCAACGACGGCGTCGCCAGCACCGAGGAGATCGACGACGCGATCCGCTACGGCTTCGGGTTGCGCTGGGCGCAGATGGGCCTGTTCGAGACCTACCGGATCGCCGGCGGCGAGGCCGGAATGCGGCAGTTCTTGACCCAGTTCGGCCCGGCGCTGCAGTTTCCCTGGACCAAGCTGACCGACGTGCCCGAGCTGACCGAGGAATTGGTTGAGAAGATCGCCAGCCAGTCCGACGCGCAATCCGGCCAGTGGACGCTGCCCCAGCTTGAGCGGATCCGCGACACCAACCTGGTGTCGATCCTGCGCGGGCTGAAGGCGCAGGACTGGGCCGCCGGGCGGTTGCTGAACGCCGCCGACCGGCGCGTCGACCCGGCATCGTCGAGCCTCGACGCGATGTCGCTGACCGCGCCGCTGCCGACCTGCGACCGGGCGGTGCCGCTGGACTGGATCGACCACAACGGCCACATGAACGAGGTGCGGTTTCTCGAGGCGTTCGGCGCCGCGACCGACCGGTTCCTGGCGCTTGTCGGCATCGACGAGGATCGGATCGCGCAGGGCGAAAGCTACTTCACCGCCGAAACCCACCTGCGCCATCTCGGCGAGGCCGGGGTGGGGGCGCGGATCAACATCGACACCAGGCTGCTGATGGCCGAGGGCCGCAAGCTGCAGCTGTTTCACCGGATGTGGAGCGACTCGAAGCTGATCGCCACAGCCGAGCAGATGCTGATCCACGTCGATCTGCAGAGCCGCCGCGCCTCGACGCCGGCGGTCGAGGTGACCGAACGGCTGGCGCGGATCCTCGCGGCGCAGGAGCATCTGCCGCCGCCCGAAGGCGCCGGTGCCGCGATCGGTCGCCGCAAGCCGGCGCCCGAGGCCCAAGACGACGGCGCCGAGGACTGAAGCTCAGCCGGCGCCGGCGCCTTCGTCGCTGTCGCCGCGAAAGAACGGCACCTGGCGCGGCGCCAGCGGTGCCCGCAGCCGCGCCTCGATCTCGTCGAGCACGATGCCGGTGATCGCCGGCAGATCGAGCCGCCGCGCCTCGGCGATCGCGACCCAATGCAAATGGCCAAGCTCGTCCTCGGCGCCGGAAAAGTCGTCCGGATCCGACACCAGGTCGCGGGCGTTGGCCATGAAGAACCGCGCGTCGAACCGCCGCGGCCGGCCCGGCGGGGTAATTGCGCGGTAGACGAAGCGCAGCATCGAGCCGTCGGGCCGGTGGCCGCTGGCGGCAAAGCCGCGCCAGCCGCGCGGCGGATCGCTCCAGTCGGCGCGCCGGCCGAGGATCTGCCCGGTTTCCTCCCAAAGTTCGCGGATCGCCGCCGCCGCCAGCGCGGCGGGCGCGCAGAAGCTGTCCTGGGCCAGATCGGCGAGGCAGCCGGGCGCCAGCGGCGCGGCGAGCGCAACCGTGCCGTCGGCAGGATCGACGGCGCCGCCGGGGAACACGTATTTTCGCGGCATGAACACCGCGCCGTCGCCGCGTCGGCCCATCAGCACCGCCGGCCCGTCGTCGGTGTCACGCAGCAACACCAGCGTTGCGGCGTCGCGGATCGGCTGCGCGGCGGTACCGGTCGGCATCAGGCGGCGCGGCCGAAGCCGTGCATCCGGCGCGCCCACTGGATCCCGACCACGACTCCCTTGAGCCGCGGCAGCAGGTAGAGCGACAGCGCGACCGCCAGCACGGTGAGCACCGTGGCCATCACCAGCGGCTCGGGGCGGAACCGGGTGAAGCCGACATGAATGACCGGCGCCAGCAGGTGGCCGACGATCAGGATGGTGAGGTAGGCCGGGCCGTCGTCGGCGCGGTGGTGCGACAGCTCCTCGCGGCAGACCGGGCAGCGGTCGACCACCTTGAGATAGCCGCGGAACATCGAGCCTTCGCCGCAGTTCGGGCAGCGCCGGCGAAAGCCGCGCAGCACCGCCGGCTTGGTCGGGCGCTCGTCGGTTTCTGTCTTCCGGGTTTGGGTCTCGTCGGTCATGCGGGCGCTCCCGTGCCTGTACATTGGACACATGCGCGCTGACGCCGGGTTTGAAAAGGGGCAGCGGCCGGGTTGCGGCGCGATGTCGCGAGGCGCGAGCGCGGCGAGGTCGCGGCTTATTAGCTTCTGTCCTGGTCGCACGCACGACCCAAACGGCCGCCGACCTAGCCGCCCGAACCGGTCGGCAAACCGCGTCGGGCAGTCGGGCCAACTGGTGGTCCTGCTAGGCCGTGCGCCCCCGACGTCGACCAGATCCGACGACCGCCAGACCGTCATTGCGGCACTGCCAAACCGCGACCGGCTTGGGTGCGTGTTCGTGCCCGGCCAGCTGCCGGTGCAACGTGCAGGCTTCTGGGCGCACATTTTCTTGATCAAGAAAATGGACCGGAAACCTGCCGATTTCCGGCGCGCCCTGCGGCGCGAACGCAACGGCCCGCCGCGGGACTTCGCGGCGGGCCGAGGCATGTCGGGGACGGGTCTCCGACGCGGGTCGCGAGATTACTCGACCGCGGGCAGCAGCACGGTGTCGATGACGTGGATCACGCCGTTCGACTGCTTCACGTCGGCGATGGTGACGGTCGCGGTGCGGTCCTGACCATCGGTGATCATGACGCTGCCGTCTTCGCCTTCGGTGACGTTGAACTTGCAGCCGCCGACGGTTTCGACCTCATGCGAGCCGCCGTCGTCCTTGACCATCGTCTTGATCGCATCCGACATCGCGTCGGCGGCAACCACGTGGCAGGTCAGGATCTGGGTCAGCCGGTCCTTGTTCTCGGGCAGCAGCAGCTCTTCGACGGTGCCCTCGGGCAGCGCCGCGAAAGCGTCGTTGGTCGGCGCGAACACGGTGAACGGACCTTCGCCCGACAGCGTCTCGGCCAGGCCGGCGGCCTGAACCGCGGCGACCAGCGTGGTGTGATCCGCCGAGTTCACCGCGTTCTCGACGATGTTCTTGTCGGCGAACATCTCGGCGCCGCCGACCATCGGGTTGGCCATCGCGTGGCTTTCGGCGGAGGCAGCCGACGCGGTGATGGCAAGAACGGTGCCGGCGAGAAGTGCTTTGATGGACATGTTTTAGTCTCCCAGTCGATCCGGCGCGAACTGCCCCGGTGATGGTCGAATACACGCGCCGCGCCGCGGTCCGGTTGCAGCGGTTTCGATCACGCTGTCGTGATCTGTACTGCCGCGGATGCGTCGAGCCAGTCGGGCAGTTCCGCGATCGAGCCGAGCACCAGATCCGCCGCCTCCGACAGGTCGTCGCGGCGCGCGATTCCGGTCAGTACCGCGATCGCCGTCATTCCGGCGGCGCGGGCCGCGCGCAGATCGTGCAGACTGTCGCCGACCATCGCGCAGGCGGCCGGCTGCAACCCCAGCGTGGCGGCGCAGGCCAGCAGCTGCCCCGGGGCCGGTTTGGCGCCGTGACCGGAATCGGCGCCGGCGATGAAGTCGAACGTCGCCTCGACACCGGCCGCTGCGAGATGCGCCCGGGCCGGGGCCTCGGCGTCGTTGGTGGCAAGGCCAAGCCGCAGCCCGCGCAGCTTCAGCCCCGACAGCAGCGGCCCGAGCGGCGCCGCTTCGACCTGCGGCGCGCTGGCGGCGCGGGCGTTCATCCGGATCACCAGCGCCTCGCGGTCGCCAGTCCCATCGCGGACCGGCAGCACGTCCAGCAGCCGGTCGGCGATCCGCTGCGCGGTTTCGGCGATGACGATGCTGTCGCGCGCGAAACGCCCGGTTTCCAGGTCGAACCCCAGAACCGCCGCGATCCGGGCCATCAGCACCGGGTCGCCCGCCGCCTCGGCCTCGATGAAGCCGCGTGACCAGCCGCTCCATGTGGCATGGAAATCGAACAGCGTGCCGTCCTTGTCGAAGATCAGCGCCGCGATGCTGCGGGTCATGTCCAATGCATCCGCGACGGACCGGCCAGCACCTGCATCGCGGTGAACGGGCCTTCGTAGTCCAGCGGCACGGTATCGCAGAACTCCATCACCCAGGCGTCGTTCATCGTCAGGAACTCCAGCACCGAGGCCTGGAAGTCCGGCTCGCCGGCGCGGTCGCGCATGTCCTCGGCGGCGGCCCCGGAGGCGCCGAGAAACACCGGCCAGAGCTCGTCGTTGCCGGCAAGCCAGCCCAGTGCCCGCAGGGCGATCGTCTCGGCCTGATCACGGTTCATTGAAAGTCCCTCTTACTATCGCAACCGTTTCTTAACCCTTGTTGACGACCTTCGACATGGGAGTGGGCCGTGGCCCGAGCAAGGACATCAGCATGTCGGGTCGTATCCTGATCGTCGAGCGAATCGCAACAGCGCGGATCCTGAGCCGGACCGGGCTCAGCGCGGCCGGCTATGATTGCAGCGGCTGCGCCGATCTGAACCAGGCGCTGACGGTGCTGAAACGCGGCGGCTTCGATCTCGCGGTGATCGATCTCGGCGAACACCCCGAGGCGGTGCTAGCGTTCTGTCGGGCGCTGCGTGAGATCCCGGCGACCGCCGGGCTGCCGGTGATCGTGCCGGGCCGGTTTCCCGACGCCGCCGCGCGGCTGGCGATGCTGCAGGCCGGCGCCGACGAGGTGATCGAACGGCCGTTCGGCGAGGCGCTGCTGCAGGCGCGGATCCGCAACCTGCTGCGCGCCCGCGACACCGAGGTCGAGAGCCTGATGCGCGATCACACGCACCGCGCGCTGGGGTTCGCCGAAGCGCCGGCGGCGTTCCAGCCGGCGCAGCCGATCGCGCTGGTCAGCCCGCGCCGCGGCGCCGCGCTCGACCACCTGGCGCGCGACCTGCCGGGACCGGTGACGGTGCTGAGCCCGCGTCACCTGCCGTCGGACCCGGGCCCCGGCCCCGACCTGTTCGTGCTCGACGGCACCGGGCTTCTTGGGCAGGGCCAGCCGCCCGAGGCGCTGTTCCGGCTGGTCGCGGACCTGCGCAGCCGATCGGCGACCCGGCTGGCGGCGCAGATGGTGCTGCTGCCCGACGAGACTCCGGAAGCGGCGCTGTTGCTCGATCTCGGGGCCGACGACATCGTGCCGGACCGGGCCGGCAAGGCCGAAATCCAGCACCGGGCGCGGCGGCTGCTGCGTCGCAAGGCGCAAGCCGACCAGCTGCGCGATACTCTGCGCAACGGCATGCGGGCCGCGGTCACCGACGAACTCACCGGGCTGTGGAACCGACGCTACGCGATGCCGCATCTGGCGCGGCTGGCGCAGGCGGCGCAAAGCGGTCACCGGACGCTGGCGGTTATGGTGCTCGACATCGATCACTTCAAGACGATCAACGACGGCTTCGGCCACCCGGCGGGCGACCGGATCCTGTCGCAGGTCGCGGCGCGGCTGCGCGACGGGCTGCGGCCGGCCGACCTGATCGCCCGGATCGGCGGCGAGGAATTCCTTGTCGCGATGCCGGACACCACCATCGACCAGGCCCGCGCTGCCGCCGAGCGGCTGCGCCGGATGATCGAGACCCGGCCGTTCGAGCTGCCGCCGCGTGCCGGCGCACCTGCCGAGGCCTGCCAGGTCACGATTTCGGTCGGGGTGGCGCTGGGGCCGATGGCGCAGCCGCCGCAGGACGCCGCCGAGGCCCTGCTGCAGCGCGCCGATACCGCGCTATACGGCGCCAAGGCGGGCGGTCGGAATCAGGTGGCGGTCTGCCAGACCGCCGCCTGACACCTAGCCCAGGCAGTCCTGCAGCGCCGCCGCCAGCCCGTCGATCAGCTCCGGATAAAGCCCCGGTCCGGGGGTCAGCATGGTGCCGTCCGGATCGGCCATGGCGCTGCGCGCCGCGTTGCCCTCGCGCAGCAGATCGCTCCACTCGGCGCTGGTCTGCGGGTCGGTCAGCACGCAGTCGATCCGCTGGTCCTCGAGCATCGCGCGCAGCTCGGCGATGCGCGCAGGCCCGGGGGCCGCGGCGTCCGACAGCGCCACCGCGCCGCGCGCCGGCAGCGCGAAGCGGCGCTCGAAATACTGGTAGGCGTCGTGCGGCACCAGGTAGCCGTGCCCTTGCAGCGGCGCCAGCCGGGCGGCGATCGCCTCTGCCTGTGCCGCATCCTCGGCGGCGGCGGCGGCGTTGCCCCGGTAGGTCTCGGCGTTGTCGGGGTCTGCCTCGGCCAGCGCTTCGGCGACGTTGCCCATCCAGGCTGCCGCGACATCGGGGTCGAGCCAGGCATGCGGATCGATGCCGTCGCCGTGGTCGTGATCGTGGTCATCGTGGTCATCGTGCTCGTCGTGCGCGACCTCGGTTTCGAAGCCGGCGGTCTCGCGCCGCGGCAGCGCCGTCCAGCCAGGGCTGCGCAGCATCTCGAGCCGCACAGCCTCGGGCGCCAGCCGTTCCAGCGGCGCCTCGAGCCAGGGCGTCAGCTCGGGACCCACCCAGATCACCATGCCGGCCGCGTCGAGCCTGGCCGCATCCGACGGCCGCAGCGCCATGTCGTGCGGCGACGCCCCCGGCGGCAGCAGCAGATCGGGGCTGGCGACATTGCCCATCACCCGCGCCACCAGGCTGTGCAGCGGCGCGGTGTCCACCACCACCGACGGCGGCGCTGCCAGCGCCGGCAGGGCGGGCAGGGCGGCGAGCAGCATCGGCAGTATTGGCTTGGCGCGCATCTGGGACCTCTTGAGCATCGGAACAACTGAGTCTAGGTGGACTATGTTATAACGTAACACCCGGTCAAGCCGCTGCTGCGGCGCCGCGGCAAGGGAGGGCATACCCGTGCAGGCCAGCATTCGATCCGGCGGTTTCGCCTGCGGCGACCACGCCGCCTGCATCCGCACCGCCATCGGCGTCGCCGAGGCGCGCTGCGAGGCGCGCGGCGTGCGGCTGACCGCGCTGCGCCGGCGGGTGCTGGAGATCCTGCTCGAGAGCCACGCCTCGATGGGCGCCTACGACGTGCTGGCTCGGCTCGATGCCGAGGGCTTGGGCTCGAAGCCGCCCGTGGCCTACCGGGCGCTGGGCTTCCTGGTCGATCACGGGCTGGCGCATCGGATAGAGCGGCTCAACGCCTATGTCGCCTGCGCCCGGCCCGGTGCCGCGCATGACCCGGCGTTCCTGATCTGCCGCGCCTGCGGTGCGGTCGCCGAGACCACCTCCGGCACCGCTTTGTCGCGCCCCGCCGCCGCCGCCGGTTTCATGATCGAGCAGACCGTGCTCGAGGCCGAGGGGCTGTGCCCCGCCTGCCAGCAGGGCCGCGCCTCGTGAGCCGGCTGGTGAAGGACCGGCTGATCGAGGGCCGGGGGCTGGAGTTCCGCCGCGGCCCCGAACCGGTGCTGGTCGGCGTCGACATGTCGATCGCCCGCGGCGAGATCGTCACCGTGGTAGGTCCTAACGGCTCCGGCAAGAGCACGCTGCTGCGGCTGCTGATCGGCGCGCTGCGCCCCGAGCGCGGCGAGGTGATCCGCGCGCCGGGGCTGCGCATCGGTTACGTGCCGCAAAGCCTGTCGATCGACCCGACGCTGCCGCTGACGGTGCGGCGGTTTCTTGATCTGCCGCGCCGGGTCGGCGACGCCGAAGCGGCGCGGGCGCTGGCGCAATCGGGCGCCGCGGGGCTGGAACAGCGGCAGATGGTCGGGCTGTCGGGCGGCCAGTTCCAGCGGGTCCTGCTGGCGCGCGCGGTGCTCTGCACCCCGGATCTGCTGATTCTGGACGAACCGACGCAGGGGCTCGATCAGCCCGGCTCGGCGGCGTTCTACCGGCGGATCGACGAGCTGCGCCGCGATCTCGGCTGCGCCGTACTGATGGTCAGCCACGAATTGCACGTGGTGATGAGCGCCAGCGACCGGGTGATCTGTCTCAACGGCCATATCTGCTGCGAGGGCACGCCCGAGGTGGTCTCGGCGGCGCCGGCCTACCGCGAGCTGTTCGGCACCGGCACCGGCGGCGCGCTGGCGCTGTACCGGCACGAGCACGACCACGATCATTCGGGTCACGACCATTCTTCACACAGCCACGCCGGACACCGCTGACATGCTCGATGATTTCCTGATCCGCGCCGGGCTTGCGGCGCTTGGCACCGCGCTGGCCGCCGGCGGGCTGGGCTGCTTCGTGGTCTGGCGCCGGATGGCGTATTTCGGCGACGCCACGGCGCATGCCGCGATCCTCGGCGTGGCGCTGGCGCTGGGCCAGGGCATGGCGGTGTTTCCCGGCGTGCTCGGCGTGGCGCTGGCGATGGCGCTGGCGGTGCACGCGCTGTCGGGCCGCGGCCTGGCGCATGACACGCTGCTGGGGGTGTTGTCGCATGGCGCGCTGGCTCTGGGTCTGGTCGCGGTGGCGCTGACCGGCGGGGTTCGGGTCGACCTGGACCTTTACCTGTTCGGCGACGTTCTGACCGTCGGCCGTGCCGACCTGGCCTGGATCTGGTCCGGGGCGACGCTGGTGGGGCTGGTGCTGTGGTGGCGCTGGCAGGCGCTGCTGACCGCGACGCTGAACCCGGATCTGGCGCATGCCTCCGGCATCGACCCGCGCCGCGAATCCCTGGTACTGACGCTGCTGCTGGCGGCGGTGGTGGCGGTGGCGATCAAGGTGGTCGGCGCGCTGCTGATTACCGCGCTGCTGATCATCCCGGCGGCGGCGGCGCGCAGTCTCGCGCGCACCCCCGAAGCGATGGCGGCGCTTTCGGTCGGCGCCGCGGCGCTGGCGGCGCTGGGCGGGCTGCAACTTGCGCTGTGGCTCGACACCCCGGTCGGACCGTCGATCGTCTGTGTCGCGGTAACGCTGTTCGCCGGCAGCCTGCCGCTGAGGGCGCTGGCGCAGGGGCGCGGTTAATCGCTCAGGTCGATCGTTAGAAATTTCATCGCCTTGCTCTTGCCTCATTGAACCTGCGATCTAGCGGCACTTTCGTGAGGAGAGCAGATGAAACACAAGATCCTGGCCGCGGTGCTTGCCGCGGCCCCCATCCTTGTCGCGCCGATGGCGGCGCTGATCCCCCCGTTCATCGCCGGTCCCGCCGCGGCCGCCAGCCCGCAAAGCTGCCAGCTGCCCGCCGACGCCACCGCCAAGGCGACCGAGCTTGGCGCCCGGCTGAATGCGCTCCGCGCCTCCGGCGGGTTGCGCGCGGTGCGCCCGGATCGCGACCTGTCGGTCGCGGCGCAGACCCAGGCCTGCGACATCGCCGCGACCGGCCGCTTCGCCCATTCCGGCAGCGACGGTTCGAACCACCGGACCCGGGTCGAGCGCACCGGCTACTGCGCCGGCGTCAGCGGCGAGAATCTGGCCTGGGGCTATCCCACCGCCGGGCAGATCGTCGGCGGCTGGCAGGGGTCGCCGGGCCACCACAAGGTGATGATGCTCGACCGGGCCGGCGAATTCGGCGTCGGCATGGCGCAGGGCGCCTCGGGCCCGGTCTGGGTGCTGGTGATGGCGCAGCCCTGCTAGGGCAGGATCTCGAGCGGGATCGTCACCGGCCCGTCGTTGACCAGCGCCACCTTCATGTCGGCACCGAACGACCCGGTGCCGACCGCCACGCCGAGCGCCGCCAGCTCGCGCGCCAGCGCCTCGTAGAGCCGCCGCCCGGTCTCGGGATCGGCAGCGGTCGAAAACCCGGGCCGGTTGCCGGTGCGGGTATCGGCGGCGAGGGTGAACTGGCTGACCACCAGCGCGCCGCCGCCGTTATCCAGCAGCGACCGGTTCATCCGGCCGTCATCGTCGCGAAACACCCGCAGTTTGGCGATCTTCGCCGCCATCTTCGCGGGCAGCGCGTCGGTGTCGCCCTGCATCGCGCAGGCCAGCACCAGCAGCCCCGGCCCGCAGCGGCCGATCTCGGCGCCGTCGACGCTGACCGAAGCTTCCGAAACCCGTTGGACCAGAGCCCTCAAAGCTCGTGGTCCCAGGGCGGGTTGGCGCCGGCGCGGCTGACCGTGACCGCGGCGGCCCTTGCCCCGAGGTCGAGCGCGGCGTGGATCTGGTCGAAGCTCAGCGCCGCGACGGCCGATTTGGTCAGCAGCCCGGCCCCATGCAGGCTGGCGAGCACCCCGGCGTTGAAGGTATCGCCGGCGCCGACGGTATCGGCGACGGTGACCTTCGGCGCCGCCGCGCTGACGGTGTGTTCGGCGGTGTAGCCGGTGGCGCCCTTGGCCCCCTCGGTGATGCAGACCAGCTTCGGCCCCTTGGCCAGCATCGCCCGCGCCAGATCCGCGGTGTCGCCGGCGCCCTCGAGCCAGTGCAGATCCTCGTCCGAGACCTTCACGATGTCGGCCCGCGCGATCATCCGTTCGATCCGGGCGCGGTAGCCGGCTTCGTCGCGGATGAAGCTGGGCCGGATATTGGGGTCGAGCATGGTGACCCGTGCCCCGGATTCGCGCGCCTGCAGCGCCTCGTAGGCGGTGGCGCAGGGGTCGACCATCAAGGAGATCCCGCCGAAGAACAGCGCCTCGGCATCGGTGTCGGGCAGGTCGTCGACGCTCAGCAGCCGGCCGGCGGTGTTCTCGTCGTAGAAGCTGTAGGTCGCGTGGCCGTTGCTGAGCTTGACGAAGGCCAGCGTGGTCGGCCGGTCGCTGACATGCGCCGGGCTGCTGTCGACCCGCGAGGCCTGCAGCGTGTCGCGCAGGATGTCGCCGAACAGGTCTTTGCTCAGCCCGGAAAAGAACCCGGTCGGCGTGCCCAGGCGGCCCAGCGCGATCGCGGTGTTGAACACGGCGCCGCCGGCGTAGGGCGCGAAGGCGGGTTCGCCCGCCGCCGATTGGCGGGGCAGCATGTCGATCAGGGCTTCGCCGCAAGCGAGGATCATCGTGTGGGTCCTTCCGGGGTCGATGGCAATCGGAGTGGCGGGGACAATGGCGACGCTAGGGCAATCGCGCAAGCGCCGATCATTGCTGAAGATAGCCGAAATAGCCGGCGACGGCGGCCACGATCAGCCCCAGCAGCACCGCCAGCGCGATCTTCCACTTCGAATATGGTCGTTCGCCCTGCACCTTGCCGGAGCGGGCGTTGACCACGAAGCTGTAGCTCTTGCCGTCGTAGCGATAGGCGGCGGTCCAGACCGGCAGCAGAATGTGCTTGAAGGTCACGTCGCGCACCCGGGTCGACACGCTGCCGACCCGCTGGTGATCGCCGCCGATGTCGCGCCGCACGTCGGTCTGGATCACCCGGTCCATCACCGCGCGGGCCTCGGCGAAGGCGTCGTCAAGCTCGACTTGGTAGCCCTCGGCCATGAAGCCTGCGAGGTATTCCGGCCGGTATGGCACCAGCGCCGGCAGGTCCCAGGGCTCGAGCCCGTCGGTATGGGTCTTGGGCAGCGACCGGGACCCCAGCACCAGCACGTCGTCGAAGAACCGCGCGACATGGCCGCGCACGTTGCTCCAGCGGATCTTGGCCTCGCGCACCTGCTCGCGCTTGCCGTCCCGGGTCACGGTGCGGGTCACGTAGTAGGTGGTGCCGCGCTGTCCGGTGTAGTCGCTGTCTGTATCGGCGTCGAAGGTCCAGAACGGCACGTAGATGCCGTTCATCCGGCGGCCCTTGCGGGCGTAGTCGCGCAGCCCGTTCGGCGCGAACCACAGGCTGCCGAGCCAGTCGGCCATCGCCGCCCGGGCCCGGTCCTCGTCGACCTCGAACGGCAGCAGCGCCCGCGGCTTGATGTGCCGGTGCAGCCCGGTGTCGGCGACCACCGGGGTGTCGCAATAGGGGCAGCGGGTGGCGTGGCGGTCGCTGCCGAATTCGACCTGAGCGCCGCAGTTCGGGCAGCCGGTGACCCGGGTCTGCTCGATCTGCGCCACCGGCACGTCGCCGCGCCGCGCCCGTTCGAAGTCGAGCTCGCGGGTGGCCTCGGGGTCGGGGCGCCGGTCGATCGCCGCGCGGTGGCCGCATTGCGGGCAGGCCAGCTCGTGGCTGCCCGGCGCATAGCCCATGTTGCTGCCGCAGACCGGGCAGGGGAAGCGGTGTTCCTCCACCACCTCGGCGGCGCCGGGCCGGGTCACGTCTGGGATGCCGCTCATCGCCGGGTCAGACGCCAGGCGGCGGCGGTGGCGGCATCACGGTGAACAGCTGCGCCAGCTCGGCCACGTCCTCGGCGCGCTTCCAGCCGTCCTGGCCGGCGGTCCAGACATGCGTGTCGCGGGCAAAGCCGCCCTCGGTGACCATCCGGCCCAGCCTAGCCTTCGAGAACGGCCCCGAGGTCACGCCGTTGATCGCCAGGTGCCAGACATGCTCGGACGGCGGTGGCGGCGGCGGTGGCGGCGGCGCGTAGCCCTGCGCCGCCGGCTGCTGTGGCGCGGGCTGCGGCTCGGGGCGCGGGCCCCAGGGGCCTTGCCCGGCGATCATCCCCATGCCCAGCCCCATGCCGGCGCCCATCGTGCCCGACGGGTTGGCCGCGGCGGTGGTCATCGCCTCGGCGGCGGAATACTGCGCGAACCGGTTCAGATCGCCGACGATGCCCATCGAGCTGCGCTTGTCGAGCGCCGCTTCGACCGCCTCGGGCAGCGAGATGTTCTCGACGTAGAACTCGGGGATCGACAGCCCGTACTGGCCGATCACCGGGGCGATGGCGGTGGTCACCAGCTTGCCCAGGTCGGCGGTGTTCGCCGCCATGTCGAGCACCGGTATCCCGGAGCCGGCCAGCACCCGGCTGACCTCCTGCACCACGATGTTGCGGATCTGGAAGCTGACCTCGTCGGTGGTGAATTCGCCGTCGGTCCCGACGATCTCGCGCAGGAACAGCCCCGGGTCCGACACCCGCATCGCGTAGCTGCCGAAGGCGCGCAGCCTGACCGGGCCGAACTCCGGATCGCGGCAGATGATCGGGTTCTTGGTGCCCCATTTCTGGTCGGTGAAGCGGGTGGTGTTGACGAAGTAGACCTCGGATTTGAACGGCGACCGGAAGCCGTGATCCCAATGCTGCAGCGAGGTCATCACCGGCATGTTGTTGGTCTCGAGCATGTAGAGACCCGGGGTGAACACGTCGGCCAGCTGGCCCTCGTGGACGAACACCGCTGCCTGGCCCTCGCGCACCGTCAGCTTGGCGCCGTACTTGATCTCGTGGCCGTAGCGCTCGAAGCGCCAGACCATGGTGTCGCTGGTGTCGTCGGTCCAGTGGATGACGTCGATGAACTGTCCGGAAAGGAAGTCGAGAATACCCATGGTCGTCTCCTTCGTTGGCGTCAGCTCGATCCGCCGAGCAGTTCGACGGCGATCTGGTTGGCGATCGGCGCGGCTTCGGCGGCGGTCATGCCGGGCCGCAGCCGCGGGTCGTAGAGCATCTTCAGCAGCAGCTCGTCGTGCCGGGTCAGCAGGCCGAATTCCTCGTCGTCGTTGAAGATCGACGGTCGCGCCTGCGGGCTGTCGTTGGCCAGGCCCAAGCCCTGCGCCAGCTCTTCGTGGATGCAGGCCAGCCGCAGCATGTCGGGGTGTTCGCCGCGGATCAACGCCACCGCCCGCGAATAGGTCGGGCCGCCGTTCTCGGAAAACGCGATCACCAGGCACAGCGTCGACCGCGACGGGTTCAGGAACGCCCGGACCGAGCTGTCGGAAATCCCCGGCACCATCCGGCGCAGTTCGCTCTCGTAGCTGCCGCGGTCGTCCTCGTTCAGGATCAGCACCGAGAAATTGCCGTCCTGCGCCACCTGGGTGATCGGCACCCCGGTCAGCCGCGACAGCCGCGCGCCGTAGGCGCCGACCGCGTTGCGGTCGCGGATCCGCTGCGCCTCGGGGACGGTGGCGCCGAACATCACGTCCATGGCGATCGGCTTGTCCCAGCGGCGCAGCCGGCTCACCGTCTGCTGGGCGCGGATCGAGGCGCCGTCGGCGACGTATTCGTCGAACAGCGCGATCCGCACGAAGTTGCGCGCCAGCATGGTGTCGGTGAACGGCGTGTCGCGGCCGCCGCCGTCGCCGCGCAGCAGCCCCTGCGCCAGCAGGTCGCTTTGCAGCTGCCGGTAATGCTGGCTCAGCGCCATGCTTTCCACCGACCGCGGCGGGGCCGGTGCCGCGACCGGCTGCTGCGGCCGTGCCGGCGGCGCCACCGCGGTCAGCGGCGCCGCGACCTGCTTTTGCGGCGGCTGCGCCGGGACCAGCGGCGGCGGCTGGTCGCACGCGGCGATCAGGGCAAGGGCCGCGAGGCCGGGGAACTTCTTGGCCAGACGCGCCGCCATGATCCGTCTTATCTCCGCGTCGCGCGATCTGCGCCGGTGGGGGCCTGCGCCGACGCGCGTGCCTTGGCCGCGCTGAGCGCCGATTTCAGTTCCGATTCCATGCGCTTGAGCTCGGCCTCGGCGGCGGCGCGCTTGCGCTTGCCCTCGTCGGCGATGGTCAGGCTTTCGTCGATGGTGGCAATCAGGTCGGCGTTGGCCGCCGCCACCGCCTCGATGTCGAAGGCGCCGCGCTCGGTCTCGGTGCGGATCGCGCTGTTGGCCTGGCGCAGGTTCTCGGCGTTCGAGCGCAGCAGGTCGTTGGTCAGGTCGTTGGCCTCGCGCACCGCGCCGGCGGCCTGCGCCGAACGCTGGATCGTCACCGCCTGGGCCAGCTGGGTTTCCCACAGCGGCACCGTGTTGACCAAGGTCGAGTTGATCTTGATCACTAGGCTCTTGTCGTTCTCCTGCACCAGCCGGATCGACGGCAGCGACTGCATCGTCACCTGCCGCGTCAGCTTGAGATCATGCACCCGGCGTTCCAGATCGTCGCGCGCCGCGCGCAGGTCGCGCAGCTGCTGCGCCGCCATCACCTGGGTTTCCTGCGGCGCCGCCTCGACCTCGGCCTGACGCCTGGGCAGCACGGTCTCGTCGAGCTCGTGCAGCTTTTCCTCGCCGGCGGCAATGTACAGCGCCAGCTCGTCGTAGAAGTTCAGGGTCTTTTCATACAGCACGTCGAGGCTCTCGACGTCCTTCATCAGCTGGTGCTCGTGGCGCAGCAGCTCGTCGGTGATCCGGTCGATCTGGTCCTGCACGTCGCGATATCGTTCGGTGAACTTGGCCAGCGGCGCGGCGCGGCCCAGCAGCCGGTCCCACAGGCTGCGCTTGCGGCCCGGGTCCAGCTCGGAGACGTTGAAGCCGCGGATCGTCGCGACGATGTCGCGCAGGCTGTCGCCCGCCGGGCCGATGTCCTTGTTCTGCACGCCCTGCAGCATCGCCTGGCTGATTTCCTGCAGCTCGGCCTGCGCGGTCGAGCCGAAGCTGACGATCGACTGGGTGTCGGCGAGGTCGATCTCGGCGATCCGGCGCCGGATCTCGGCGCTCTGCTCGGCCGGCGCTTCGGCCAGCGACACGATCTCGGCCTGCGGTTCCGGCAGGATCGTCGCCGTCATCTTCTCGACCCGAGCGAGCTGCGCCGCAGCCTGGTCCCGAACACTGTCCGCCATGATGCCGTCCCTTTCACTCTCGTCCGCCCCGGTCCGGGGCGTAGCCGTCGCGCGCCAACCGGTCACGCAACACCTTGATTTCGATATCCATGTCCGTGCGGTCGCCTTCAAGCATCCGCTCGGTGCGTTGCGCGAAGTTCTGCTCAAGATCGGTCAGGAGCGATTCATACTCGGCCCGCGCGGCGTTGTCGCGGCTGCGCTGCCACAGATCGGCGAATTTGATCGACGCGTCGCGGGCGCCCATCAGGTAGACCCCGAGGTAACGCCGGGCCTGCGTCAGGTCGCCCGGGTCCTGCTCGACGCCGCGGATCATCATCCGGGCGCGCGACTGGAACCCCAGCACCCGCGCGTCGAGCTTGCGGTCGCCGAGCGCCGCGATGGCGCTGCGCATCGCGGCCAGATGCGCCTCGGCCTCGTCGACGACGCGGGCGACGCGGTCCTGCTGGTAGTCGTCGAGACCGTCGATCTTCTTGTCGCGCAAGGGGTCGATGCCGAAGGCCGCGACGTGCAGCGCCAGCGCCGCCACTCCGTAGAGCGCCGAGCCGACGATGCCGCTGTCGCCGGTCCAGGCCGCCAGCGCGACGCCGATCCCGGTCAGCGCCGAGGCCAGCATCTTGCGCGGCAGCGCCGGCCGCCGCGCCACCGGGCGTGCCGCCCAGGCGGCCTCGGCGCGCAGCCCGTCGCGCAACAGCCAGGCCGCGAGGGTCAGCGCCCCGGCGCCGGCCAGCGCCGCGACCAGCGCCGCCGGGCCCGATCCGAGCGAGAACAGCACCAGCAGGATCGGCGGTACGAACAACAGGGTGGCGCGGGTGCCGGCGGGGTCGACCCGCGGCTGGTCCGGCGCCCCGGGGGGCGGCGCGTCGTGGTCATTGCCGTCCGGGCTGTACCGGCCGCCGTAGCGCCGGGCCATCAGTTCGCCCCCAGCCAGCCGGTGGCGGTGCCGGTCATCACGGCTAGCAGCAGGATGTAGGCGATGGTACGAAATGTGGCGGGCATTCGATCCTCCTGACGGACCGGCAGCGCGGCCTGGGTGCGCGATTGCCGCAGGAGTGCGACCAGCGATGCCACCGCGAGCGCCAGCAAGGTCAGGAACAGCAGCGGCAGAATTAGTCGCATCATGGCCCAGAAATTCCCCAGTCGGTCCGGTCAGATAATAAGCTCCGACGCCGGCGTTTTCGAGGGGCAGGCTAGGATTTAGAGCCCCGCGGTGGCCGTTTTGCCGAAGCGGGGCCGCGCGGTGCGCCTCCGGGACCGCCGCGCTTGTCGCCGCCGCTGGGCCGATCGCCGAAGCCGCGCTTGTCGCCGCCCGGACGATCCGCGGCGCCGCGCTCGGGGGTGCCGCGACCGCTGCCGGCCGGGACCTTGGCGCCGAACTTGCGGCCACCGGAGAACTTGCCCTCGGCGGGCTTGCCGTCGGCGGCCCTGTCGCCGCGCGGGCGGTCGCTGCCGAACCGGTCGCCGGCCGGCTTGTCGCGGCCGGGCTTGCCGGCGGGACGCCGGTCGTCGAACGACCCGCGGCCCTCGGGCTGCGCCGCACCGGGCTTGCCACCGCGGTTGAAGCCGGGTTTCGCCGGCGCCGACCGGTTTTCGGGATCGCGCGGGGGACGTTCGGATTGCGGACCCTGGCCCTTGAAAACCCGCGGCGCCGACGGCTTGCCGGCCGGGGTGCGGCCGCCGGTCGGCTTGGCCGCGGCCGGCTTGCCGCCGGCCTTCGCTGTGGCCGGCTTGCCGCCGGCCTTGGCGGCGCCGCCGACCCGGCTGCGCTGCGGCCGGTCCTCGTCGCCAAGCTGGTCGCGCAGCACCTTGGCACGCACTTCCTCGACCTCGCCCTGCGCCAGGTTGCCAAGTTGGAACGGGCCGTAGCTGACCCGGATCAGCCGGTTGACGGTGACCTCGAGCGCCGCCATCGCGCGGCGGATCTCGCGGTTCTTGCCTTCGCGGATCGCGATCGTCAGCCAGGCGTTGGCGCCCTGCTGGCGGTCGAAGGTCACGGTCATCGGCTGGTAGTCGACGCCCTCGACCGAGATGCCGCGGCGCAGCCGGTCGAGCTTGTCTTCGCTGACGCTGCCGTTGATCCGCACCCGGTAGCGGCGCAGCCAGCCGGTCGAGGGCAGTTCGAGCTTGCGCTTGAGTTCGCCGTCGTTGGTCAGCAGCAGCAGCCCTTCCGAGGTCAGGTCGAGCCGGCCGACGCTCATCACCCGGGGCATGTCCTCGGGCAGGTCGTCGAACACCGTCTTGCGGCCCTTTTCGTCCGAGGCGCTGGTCACCAGCCCCGAGGGCTTGTTGTACAGCCAGAGCCGCGCCGGTTCCGGCGCCGCCAGCGGCGCGCCGTCGACGGTAATCCGGTCCTTGGCGGTGACGTTCAGCGCCGGGCTGTCGATCCGCACCCCGTTGACCTTGACCCGGCCGTCCTCGACCATGCGTTCGGCCTCGCGTCGCGAGGCGACGCCGGAGCGCGAGAGAACCTTGGCGATGCGGTCGCCGGCGGGGGTGCTGGGGTCGTTCTTATCCATGCCCCTGCCATAGCCGCTCCGGCCGCCCCTTGCCAGAGCGTGTCTGCGCGGGGCATCACGGGCCATGCGGTTCACCTCTCACATGGATCTGGCGCTGCGCGAGGCGCGCGCCGCCGCGGCGCGCGGCGAGGTGCCGGTCGGCGCGGTGCTGGTCGACCCGGCCGGTCGGGTGGTCGCCGCCGCCGGCAACCGGACCCGCGAGCTGTGCGACCCCAGCGCCCATGCCGAGATGCTGGTGATCCGCGCCGGCTGCGCCGCGCTGGGGTCGGAGCGGCTGCCGGGCCACGCGCTGTGGGTGACGCTGGAGCCCTGTCCGATGTGCGCCGCCGCGATCGGCTTTGCCCGGATCGCCCGGCTGCATTACGGCGCCGCCGATCCGAAGTCGGGCGGGGTTGCCCAGGGGCCAAGGGTATTCTCGCGTCCGCAATGCCACCACCGGCCGGAGATCTTCGACGGCATCGGCGCCGCCGAGTCGGAGGCGTTGCTGGCGCGGTTCTTCGCCGATCTGCGCCACGGCTGAGCCCGGCCCGCGCGGCCGGCGGCGGGATTTGCGTATTTGCGGACAAAGTAGCGGCGGGGTCGCGCGGATTTTAACGATAACGCGCTTGGTCGGCTTCTGGACTTAGGGGGGCTGCGGCCCGATATTGGGCGCATGAGTCTGCCCCCCGGTTTCCTCGATGAGTTGCGCACCCGACTGAGCCTAGGCCAGGTCGTCGGGCGCAAGGTCGCATGGGACATGAAGAAATCGAACCAGGGCAAGGGCGACTTCTGGGCGCCGTGCCCGTTCCACCAGGAGAAATCGGCGAGCTTCCACGTCGATGACCGCAAGGGATTCTATTACTGCTTTGGCTGCCACGCCAAGGGCGATGCGATTTCCTTTGTGCGCGAGACCGAGAACGTCGACTTCATCGACGCGGTGAAGATCCTCGCCGCCGAGGCCGGGATGCCGATGCCGGAGCGTGATCCGCAGGCGCAGCAGAAGGCCGACCGGCGCGGCGAACTGGTCGAGGTGATGGAGCAGGCCGTGCAGTGGTTCCGGATGCAGCTGCGCAGCGGTGCGGCGGCGGCGGCGCGCGACTACCTGGATGGCCGCGGGCTGAGTCCCGAGGCGCAGGGCCGCTGGGAGATCGGCTTCGCGCCGGACGACCGGCAGGGGCTGTTCCGGGCGTTGACCGGCAAGGGCGTGCCCGAGGCGCTGATCGTCGACGCCGGTCTGGCGGCGCGGCCCGAGGGTGGCGGCGCGCCCTACGACCGGTTCCGCGGCCGGATCATCTTCCCGATCCGCGACGGTCGCGGCCGGGCGATCGCGCTCGGTGGCCGGGCGATGGACCCGAACGCGCGCGCTAAGTATTTGAATTCGCCGGAAACCGCGCTGTTCGACAAGGGTCGCAACCTGTACAACCACGCGCCGGCCCGCGAGGCGGCCGGCAAGGGCCAGCCGCTGGTCGTCGCCGAGGGCTACATGGATGTCATCGCGCTGTCCGAGGCCGGGTTGAAGGCCGCGGTGGCGCCGCTTGGCACCGCGGTGACCGAGGACCAGCTGCGGCTGATGTGGCGGATCCATTCGGAACCGGTGATCGCGCTCGATGGCGATACCGCGGGCATCCGGGCGGCGCTGCGGGTGATCGACCTGGCGCTGCCGCTGATCGAGGCCGGTCAGGGGCTGCGCTTTGCGCTGATGCCCGAGGGCATGGATCCCGACGATCTGATCCGGGCCCGCGGCCCGCAGGCGATGCGCGACACCGTGGCGGCGGCGCTGCCGATGGTGCAGCTGCTGTGGCGCCGCGAGACTGAGGGCCAGGAATTCGACAGCCCCGAGCGCAAGTCGGCGCTCGACAAGCGGCTGCGCGAGGCGATCGCGGTGATTCGCGACCCCAACCTGCGCGGCCATTACGAGGATGAGATCAAGCGCCTGAAATGGGAGCTGTTCTCGCCGCGGCGCACTGCCGGGCAGGGGTTCGGCCAGGGCGGCTTCGGTCAGGGCGGCAACCGCGGTCGTGGCCAGAAGGGCCAGTGGCCGCGCGACACGCTGCCGCTGGCGCCGAGCCCGTCGGCCCGGGCGTCGATGCTGGCCACCGGCGGCGCGGTCGAGGATCACCTGCGCGAGGCGGTGATCCTGGCGACGCTGATTGCCAACCCGGCGGCGCTGAAGGCCTTTGAGCCGGCGCTGGAGCGGATGGACTGCCGCGATCCCGAGCATGCCCGGCTTGCCGCGGCGATCCTCGCCTGCGGCGATGCCGCCGATCTGCGCGCCGCTCTGACCGACCGGCTTGGCGCGCAAACCCTTGAAACCCTGTTCGCGCAGCGCCATGTGGCGATCAGCCCAGCGGTGCGTCGCCCCGGCGACGTCGAGCTGGCCCGGATGTGTCTGGCCGAGGAACTGGCCAAGCTGAACGCCCGCCGCGGCCATGCCCGCGAGCTGGCCGAGGCGGTTGAGGACATGGCCGGGCTTGCCGACGAGGGCCTGACCTGGCGGTTGTCGCGCGCCGCCGAGGCGCTGGACAGGGCCGGGCGCGGCGACGGCGAGGACACGACCGAATACGAATACGGGTCGAACGGCGCGCCGATGCGGCGTGACGAACGGAGCGAGTGGGATGCGCTGGTCAGCGGCATCGCCTTCGGCAAGGCGGGCCGCAAGGACGGCTGAATATCTGGATCGTGGCGGCGCCTTGGGCACCGTGGCGCGACAGCAAGAAAGAATCGGGCGCCAGGTGGTTGCGAATCGCCGCCCCAGCGGATTGATTCGGACAGTCCGAATCACTCCCCGGCACCCGCCCGAACAGGACGTTCATCGAACGAGGAGCCCTTCATGGCCGCGAAAGACACCGACGACCGCAAGGACGACGACCAGGACGGCGACATCTCGCTCGACATGAGCCAGGCCGCGGTCAAGAAGATGATCGCCGAGGCGCGCGACCGGGGCTACATCACCTACGACCAGCTGAACCAGGTCTTGCCGCCGGATCAGGTCTCTTCGGACCAGATCGAGGACGTGATGTCGATGCTCTCGGAAATGGGCATCCAGGTCACCGAGGCCGAGGAAAGCGAAGAGGTCGACGACGGCAGCTCGCGCGAGATCGCCACCGTCGGCGGCAACCGCGACGTGGCGCTGTCGGGCGCCGAGGCCGAAAAGCTGGACCGGACCGACGACCCGGTGCGGATGTACCTGCGCGAGATGGGCTCGGTCGAGCTGCTGAGCCGCGAGGGCGAGATCGCCATCGCCAAGCGGATCGAGGCCGGCCGCAACACGATGATCGCGGGCCTCTGCGAAAGCCCGCTGACCTTCCAGGCGATCACAATCTGGCGCGACGAACTGCTGTCCGAGGACATCCTGCTGCGCGACGTGATCGATCTCGAGACCACCTTCTCGGGGCAGATGGGCGAGGAAGAGGGCGACGAGCCGGTGGTCGAGACCACCCAGGGCTCCGAGCGCAACGAACGCAGCGAGAAGACCGAGGTCGACGCCGACGGCAACCCGCTGCGCAACAACGACGACGATGACGACGACGACGAGCAGACCAACATGTCGCTCGCCGCGATGGAAGCGGCGCTGAAGCCGCGGGTGCTCGAGACCCTCGAGGTGATCGCCGAGAACTTCGGCCGGCTGTCGGAAATGCAGGACGCCCGGATGTCCGCGACCCTGAACGAGGATTCGAGCTTCTCGAAGGGCGACGAGGCCGAATACCAGACGCTCCGCTCCGAGATCGTGGTGCTGGTGAACTCGATGCACCTGCACAACAACCGCATCGAGGCGCTGATCGACCAGCTCTACGGCATCAACCGTCGGATCATGTCGATCGACAGCTCAATGGTGAAGCTG